>JABHFC010000080.1 GCA_018676275.1 Gammaproteobacteria bacterium
AAAATTGTCGAATCCAGCACGACCCACCATTTCTTTTCTTTTTCTTGTACATCAAAAAATGCCTTGTAAAAGCGACCAATGGATTAAAAATTAATGTATTGGCTGCAGGCTGATGAACGCCATCCATGGCGTTCACTCTACGGGCGGCTTACAGCCGTCCAATTTTGTTCCAGACAAAATTGTCGAATCCAGCACGACCCACCATTTCTTTTCTTTTTCTTGTACATCAAAAAAATGCTCTGTAAAAGCGACCAATGGATTAAAAATTAATGTATTGGCTGTAGGCTGAGTTCTAACTAACCTTTCCTTATTGTTTCCAGTTCTTCCGAATAGTGGTTTTCAAATTTCAATGGATGGGTGTATTCCTTTCGTGTTCTTTTTACCAGTCCTACACCGGGTGCATACCACTCGACTGTTTCAATATTGATGTCGTCAATATCCATAAATTCTTCCAGCGAACCTCCTCCTCCATAGATAGAACCGAAGCCTTTTACTCGCAGACAATTTTCAAAATGTCCTGCTGCTACATCTACTACATCATCAATACTTTCAACTTCATAATCGAGAACGATATCTTCCTTAATGCGTCTGTTGTAAGTTGCCTCGAATGCTCCAGTGACTTCCAGGAAAAGTATTCTTGATGTTCTTTGCCATTTGGCGCCCACCTCCATAGGCTCCTGCAATTGCAGATCTCTGCTTTCATCATCTATATCTACCCGGTATATGCCTTTTTCTGACTTTTCATAATAGTCAATTTGACCATCAGCCCGCTTTCTGGGAAATAGAATCCTGCCTTCAATATTTACTGCAGGCAAATTCGCAAGAATTAATTTTTGAATATGAGGTTCTCCGCGGATCGATCTTATAGCGGAATATTGCCACCAAATACCTTCATCCAGTGGAAACCAGGAATTGTCTGGTGATCCACATGCTGAAAGCAGAAAGAACAAAGAAAGACTTATTTTTTTTATCATATCTATGAACTTTTCTGGCTGCTGATCATGCGTGAAGACAGGAGATAAATGACTGTTGCTATTAGTAGTAGTCCGGAAGCGAGATAACCAAATTGATGATCAATCTTATTCACTAGAAAGTCATATTGCGTACCACCGCTATAATTTGTCAGGTAATTAAAAAACTTCAAGGTCGCAACTATACCTGCATGCAGTCCAATACAAGCAATAATACTTCCGCTGCGAATACGAATAAGTGCAAATAAGACACCCAGAATAAACAGTGTGATAAAAGAATCAATAGTAACGGGATTGGAGAAACGGAAAAGAGCAGCCGGAAAGATATCAACCCCGGTTAACCATCCAATGTCCACATCGGCAGGTACTGCACGATATTTCAGGAAATGAACTGCTGCATATACCAGGCTGGTAACCAGTAATGCTACTGAAGCATTCGCCTGTTTGCTGAGGCCACCAAATAATGCACCTCTAAAAATTATTTCTTCAACCAGTCCTACCAGCATACCGGTCATTAATGCCTTAAATGCGATCTTTAACAAGTTAATTGCTTGCCAGTCTACCCTTGCATCAAACTGGTAAATTCCCAACAACAACAAAGCACCATCCAGTACAAACAAAATAATCAACCCACCTATAAATCCTGACACGAACATCTTTGTTTTTGTCTGTCTGCCTGTATTCCATGCAAGCCCTTCTTTTGACAGCAAACCATAAAAGCGTAAATAAAGAATGGCAAATAGCAGGCCACTAAGTGAAGTTGTTCTGGAGATGACTTTATGAAAAGGTACTTCGTTGAAATGCGCCAGGACAGAGTAAACCGGGTAGGCAACTATTGCACCGAAAAGCAGAGCACCGGCTAAAACAGATAGAAAAATTAACGCTGTGCGCAAACCCGATAGTCCTTTCAAAAGCTTCGGCTTGCTATTTTAATGTGATCGTTGCAGATTCACTCAAACCTTTTGAATCTGTCCAGCTGATACTAACAGTGTCACCTTCTATTGCTCCTTCAAAGACAAATGACAGGTAAGGGTTTTTCGAAACGGCTCGACTCCAGTCACAACGCAAAACGACCTTGTCATTATGCTTACAGATGACTTCTTTGATGAAATAAACCGGAATAACCTCACCTTTATCGTCATCAAATTCAAAACCGGTGTTCATCGGATGCTTTATAATTGATCGTACTGTGGTAAGACCGTCCTTAGAACTGGTTCTGATTTTTATACCCGATGCCATATCACCCACACCCCCCTTCAACAACTTCCACAAACTTTCTCTTGCTATATAACTTCCCTTCCGATTGTACGATGGCAATTATGTCAGATGGTTGACCAATCTTAATGCGTGTTGCAATAAAACCTTTGCATTCGGGGCTCAGATCAAAATGTGCTATCAATGGGTTGGGATTATGTTCAACGAAAATTGAAATCGATTGCACTGCGGGTAAATCGGCATCGATCTTAATCGGCACAACAGCACCGTTTTCAATCACTTCATGTACGCCGATTTTTATCGCATCACTGGGTATTATTTCCCGGTTTGGGAAAAAAACATCAATTGCTTCTCGCTCTGTTTGAGCGGCAAAGGCATCAACATTCCATTCAGCAAGGGCTGCGGCTGATCTTAATAAACTTCCAAGAACGGGAAATGCGATAATATATTTAACAAGTTGTCTTCGATTCATTATGAATGATTATAATCATATTTAGGCTCATTTTTCTGCTACAACAAATTTTGTTATTTTTTTAGCATTACACGTTCGATTTCCAGATCCTGCTGATAAAGAGCTATTCGAGCCTGAATACGTTCTTCCTGATAATAGTCGGGTTGTAAATCTCTTTGTTGTAAAATATATCTCAATCTTTCAATTGCCACTCTGGTTTCACCAGACAGATAATAATATTCCGCATTGGCGATACCCGCTTCTACAGAATTTCCTGACTCTTCTTCAGCTCGTGTCAGGTAATTAAAGTAAGTTAAATCGGGCGTATTGTACTTGGCATAGTGTTTAAGTAATTCTTTAGCTTCCGCTGGACGATTCGCTTTCAACAAAGCCTCTGTGTACGAAAGCACAACAGGTCGATAGTCGGGATAAAGGTTTCGCGCAACGGCGTAATGACGAAATGCTGCTTCATAATCACCCGCTTTCATTTCTAAATCAGCCGCGGCCAGCAAAAAAGAAGAATTTTCAGGTTTGCTTTTAAGCAAAGCCTGTATTTGCTCCCTGGCTCGTCCATGATCACCCGCCGCTCCCATGGCCAGCGCATGGCCATAGCTCAGTACAGCAATATTTTCAGGAAACTCTTCATTCTTGATTTTGTATTCAAAAAACTTAACCGCATCTTTCGGATCTTTATGTGAAAGTACAATTAATTTAGCCTTAATAAATTCAAAACTGGCGCTTTCCTGAAATCGCATATTGACCGGAAAAGCTTCTGCTCTTGCCCTGGAATCCGCAACACGATTGTTTGTTAAGGGGTGAGAGCGAAGAAATTCCGGTGCCTGCGCAGTATAACGAGATTGTTTTTGCAGCTTTTCAAAAAAACCTGGCATCCCTCGCGGATTAAATCCTGAGCGCGCCAGCAATTGCATGCCAATTCTGTCTGCTTCTTCTTCATTACTACGAGTGAAGTTTATCTGCGCCTGAGCGGCGCCGCCCTGAACTGCGACAATCGCCGCCTGACCAGCTTCCGGGTTTTGCGTTGCTACCAAAATTGCTCCTAACATGGCAGCCATCATCGGCACACTCATTTTACTTTGTGCTTCTGCGCCTCTAGCCATATGTTTTTGCGTAACATGTGCGATCTCGTGTGCCAATACACCTGCAAGCTCACTTTCTGTTGCTGCATTCAATACCACGCCTGCATTTATTCCGACAATTCCACCAGGCGCTGCAAAAGCATTTATCAGAGAGTCATTTATGACAAAAAAAGTAAATTGACGTTCATTACTGTCGCTGTTTGCTACAAGGCGATAACCGATTGACTGTATATAAGTTTCAATTTCCGGATCATCCTGGATCGGTGTATGCCTGCGTATGTGATTCAGGAAGGATTGTCCAAGACGCCGTTCAAATTCAGGTGAAAGCATCGTGCCCGTTGAGTCACCCATGTCCGGTAAATCGAGTGAAGTCACAGCTGAAAGTTGACTGCAAAACATCAGTAGACTTAAAAAAATGGGAAATGTGACTTTCATGACAGGTCGTTTAATTATGGTTGGTTCCTTTTTGAACATGTGACGATATTTTAGTTCCGATGCACGGCCTATAGTATAAACCCTTCCCACGTTTTGACTATTAGGCAATACTAATAAGCAAACAATATGAAAATTCGGAGTTAATCTTAGATGGGAAATCCAAAAAACGCTTTCTATGCACAATCTGGCGGCGTAACAGCAGTCATTAATGCCTCCGCCTGCGGTGTCATCCAGACCGTAAGGCAAAATACAGACAAAATTGCCAATCTCTATGCCGGCGCTAATGGCATTATCGGTGCGCTAACGGAGGATTTGATTGATACCAGCCAGGAGAGCGACGCTGATATTGCGGCTTTACGTCATACACCTTCCGGTGCATTTGGATCCTGTCGTTACAAACTTAAAGGATTGGAAGACAATCGCGCTGAATATGAGAGACTAATTGAAGTCTTTAAAGCTCATGATATTGCATACTTTTTCTATAACGGCGGTGGCGATTCTGCAGACACCTGCCACAAAGTTTCACAGATTTCTCAATCGCTGGATTACCCGATACAGGCAATCCATATACCCAAGACCGTCGATAATGATTTGCCTATAACGGATAACTGTCCCGGCTTTGGCTCGGTAGCCAAGTATATTGCCGTATCTACACGCGAAGCATCATTTGATGTACGTTCCATGGCCAGGACATCAACAAAGGTATTTGTAATAGAAGTCATGGGCAGAAATGCCGGATGGATTGCTGCTGCCGGTGGACTGGCTTCAGACCAGGACAATGACATACCTGTGGTAATTTTGTTTCCAGAAGTAGAATTTGATGAACAAAGCTTTCTTGCAAAAGTAAAAGAGAAAGTTGAAAGCTATGGTTATTGCTCGGTCGTGGTTTCGGAAGGCGCGCATTGGCCTGATGGCAAATTCCTTGCCGAGCAAGGCACACGTGACGCATTCGGTCATGCACAATTAGGTGGAGCCGCACCAGTGGTCGCAAATATGATAAAGGATGCCTTTGGTTATAAATTTCACTGGGCGGTAGCTGATTACTTGCAACGTGCAGCGCGACACGTCGCCTCAGCTACGGATGTAGAACAGGCCTATGCCTTAGGTAAGGCAGCGGTAGACTTTGCTTTGGCCGGTGAAAACGCGATTATGCCAACCGTAGTCCGCACATCTGAGGTGCCCTATGCATGGGAAATTGGGAAGGCCTCATTGGCAGATGTCGCTAACGTGGAGAAATTCATGCCTGCCGAATACATTAGCAATGATGGTTTCGGTATTACAGATGCCTGCCGACAATATTTGCTACCTCTTATTGAAGGCGAGGACTATCCACCCTATAAAAACGGGTTGCCAGACTACGTAGTATTGAAAAATATTGCGCTTGAGAAAAGGCTAAAAAAGAAATTTGCCCTGTGAAATCAAGTTCATTATGACACTGCCATATTCTTTCGCATCTTTAAAATCCGACTACTGCCCCGTATTCCCAACTGCGCCATGCCATTAAAAGAAGCGCCTCAAATCTAAGAAATAACCCCTCAGGCAAGCCGATTTTAGGCGCCGTCCCATGGCTAACCAAGTGGGCTAGTTATTGCTTCACCCTCAATCCCCAGAAAAGCACTGAGATACCCGTTTCACAGGCGGTTTACCGCCTTTTTATGCGGCGTTCGTTATGGTAAAGTGCGCGCCTTTGAAATAAACGTTGTACTTTTAAAGGGGAAGAATTTAGATGTCAGGCATAACAATATGGGTAACTACAATCCTGTCGCTGATGGGCTTGGGAATAGCCTTCTTTTACATGAAGAAGGTTGTAAGTATACCGCTGGATCTTGGGCTGGATGAAGCTCAGGCGAAGAAGCTAACCTTCATCCACGGTGCTATTGCCGAAGGAGCCATGGCTTTCTTGAAGCAGGAATACAAAGTCCTGACGATATTCATGGTGGTATTTGCCGCCATTATCGCCATTCTGATCAACGACACTCATACCCCTGATATTCATGAGGGTATCTACACTGCTATCGCTTTCCTCTTTGGTGGCGCGATATCCATCGCTTCTGGCTATATCGGCATGAAGGTAGCGACTCAAGGCAACGCACGAACTACGGTTTCTGCGAAGAAAGACATTTCCGCAGCTTACGATGTGGCCATTAACTCTGGCGCGGTAATGGGATTCGCCCTGGTAGGACTGGCGACCCTCGGACTGGTTATCATCTATGTGGTGATGAGCACCTTGCTTGCGGACCTTGGACCTGAGAACAACCACATCCTTATGGAAGTGATTGCTGGCTTTGGACTAGGTGGTTCTACAATCGCCTTATTTGCACGAGTTGGCGGCGGTATCTTCACTAAGGCCGCAGACGTTGGTGCTGACCTTGTAGGTAAGGTTGAGCAGGGCATCCCAGAGGATGATCCCCGTAACCCTGCCGTGATCGCAGACAACGTTGGCGACAACGTGGGTGATGTTGCTGGTATGGGCGCTGACCTTTTCGGTTCTTGTGCAGAAAGCACCTGTGCTGCAATGGTTATAAGTGCGGTAGTTTTTGCCGGTAACCCAGATGCAATGCTGTTCCCAATTTTGATCAGTGCTGTAGGTATTCCAATAGCCTTGCTCACTAAACTCTTGGTTGGCGTAAAGACTGAAGACGACGTGGCGCCAGCGCTGATGAAGCTACTAATTATATCCAGCGCCATTATGGCAGTGGTTATGTACTTCGTTACTGTTGCGCTTATTCCAGAATCATTCGATTTGAATGGTGCTACTTATACGAATGTAGGCGTTTACCTATGTTTTCTGGCCGGACTTGTTTCGGGTCTAGCGGTTGGCTTGTTAACTGGCTACTACACGTCAGAGAAATTTGCCCCCGTTCAGGAAGTTGCGAAGTCCTGTGAGACTGGTGTTGCTACTAACATCATCTACGGCCTTGCACTCGGCTATAAGAGTACGGTTCTTCCTTACCTGGCTATTGCGGCAAGCATCTTCATCTCCTGGGAGCTTGCGGGCATGTACGGTATCGCTATCGCCTCTCTGGGTATGCTGGGTAGCTTAGTGCTCACTCTTACTATCGATGCTTACGGGCCTGTTGCAGACAACGCCGGCGGTATTGCTGAGATGGTTGGCCTGGAGTCAGAAGTTAGACGTAGAACTGATATCCTGGACTCTGCTGGTAATACTACTGCCGCGATTGGTAAAGGGTTTGCCATCGGTGCTGCAATATTGACTTCACTAGCTCTGTTCGCGGCCTTTATTACGACTGCCGAAACATTGCGAGGTGAGCCGATTACTATGAGCCTGCTAGAGCCCCTGGTTTTCACTTTCCTCTTCATTGGTGCGGTTCTGCCGTTCCTGTTCTCTGCTATGACGATGAAATCGGTAGGTGCTGCGGCATTCGCCATGATTGAAGAAGTGCGTCATCAGTTCAAGACTATTCCAGGCATCATGGAAGGCACGGGCACTCCTGACTACGCGAAATGCGTAGCCATCTCAACGCAGGCAGCGCTAAAAGAAATGATCGCTCCTGGTGTGTTGATCATGGGTTCGCCACTCGTTGTAGGCTTCCTATTCGGTGTTGAAGCTGTAGCGGCTATGTTGATCGGCTCGCTAGTTGCTGGTGGCGTCCTGGCCATCGCATCATCTAACAGCGGTGGAGCCTGGGACAACGCGAAGAAATATATCGAAGCCGGTAACCACGGCGGCAAAGGCTCGGATTGTCACACTGCAGCTGTTGTTGGTGATACTGTGGGTGATCCGATGAAAGATACTTCAGGTCCTTCACTGAACATCCTTATCAAACTATCTGCGATTCTGAGTTTGGTATTCACACCATTCTTCGTTCAATATGGTGGCATCTTGCTTTAGGCGAGTAAAAAAACATTCGCAAAAAAAGGAGTCATTTGACTCCTTTTTTTATAAGCCTGGTTTGCTACAAGATGATTGAACTCCGAACCAGTAAATTTATGAAATTCCGTGGTTAATTTGAATCAGTCACAATAGAAGATAAAACGCGTCTAAAAAATAGAATTCTACTCAGAGTCCTGATTACGGCGTTTGCCCGGGTGTAAACTCTTACCAAGGATGTGCTCGCTGGCGTGTACCACATGACTTCCTGAGCCAACGATCAATGGATCCGGTTTATGCACAATACGATGATCCTTATCCGGGTATGGAAGGTTATAGAGAAAATGCCTCATGCAATTTAAACGAGCCCGCTTTTTATCGTCAGATTTAACTATGTGCCAGGGTGAGTCTGCCGTATCCGTATAGAAAAACATGGCTTCCTTTGCCTCGGTATAATCATCCCAGAGATCTATTGAAGCTTTATCTATTGGTGACAGCTTCCATTGCTTCAGAGGATCCTCGCCGCGAGATGCAAAACGACGAACCTGTTCTTCCCTGGTAATAGAGAACCAGTATTTAAACATGTGTATTCCACTGCGAACGAACATTTGTTCAAGTTGTGGTGTTTGTCTCATAAATTCCAGATATTCATTTGGCGTGCAAAACCCCATTACTCGCTCTACACCTGCACGGTTGTACCATGAACGATCAAACAGAACGATCTCACCTTCTGTTGGCAGGGTTTTTATGTAACGCTGGAAAAACCACTGTCGACGTTCAGCTTCCGTCGGTTTTTCCAGGGCAACAACACGAGCACTACGAGGATTCATGTGTTCCATATAACGCTTGATCGTGCCACCCTTTCCTGCAGCATCCCGTCCTTCAAACAGCAGTACGATCTTTTGCCCTGATTCATTCACCCACCGCTGCGCTTTCAACAATTCTACCTGCAGGGCAGCCTTTTGTTTTTCATAAGTATTTCTACGTAGCTTGCTCTTGTAGGGGTACTCACCTGACTCAAAGGCATGGCGTATCGCCTCAGGATCATGTCTTTTTTCCGCGAGTTTATGCAGGACTGCTCCTACATTCGTCGCTGATTTCTTACTTTTGCCATTTTTTTTAATTGTTTGATTTTCTGCGCCCGCAAGAACCTCGACATTCGTCTTGCTTTTTACTTTCCCATTAGCCATTACAATCACCCCGTTATGCTGATTTTATCCAACAATACCTGTCTAATTCCCCAGGTCCTCGATACCATCTTGTTTATGTGAACCCGTTATTTTGCACTTTTCATATCTATTTTCCTTGAGCCAAATCAAAGATCTACTCTCTATAAGCAAGTAGGACGTCTCTGGAATTTGAAGCTGATAAATGTGCTGAACAGCTGAGAAAGAATTATGGAAAACGGATCGAATTTAGCAATTCTGCTGTTTCAGACAATGGCAAACCCATCACGCCGGAATAACTTCCTTCGAGTTTAGTTACAAAAGCAGCAGCTTTGCCTTGTATTGCATAAGCACCCGCCTTATCTTCAGGTTCGCCCGTGTCAGAATAAATACGGCATTCTTCTTCAGTAAGCTCTTTAAAACTAACCTGATTAACACTAACCCTAATTTTTTCTGTTTCCTGTAAAAGTGCTACAGCTGTATAAACTTCATGGCTTCTTCCCGACAGGGACATGAGCATCACGATAGCGTCTGCACTATTTTGCGGTTTACCCAGAATTTTTCCATCCAGGACTACTTCTGTATCAGAGGCCAGTATCGGCAGATCTTTTTCTGCAAGTACTTTCCCTGCTTCTGCTTTTTCAAGTGCTAATCTACTTACATACTGATTGGCGCTTTCCCGACCATCCCAAATCTCTTCAATATTCACACTTAAAGTTTCAAACTCAACGCCCAGCTGCTTGAGTAATTCTTTTCTACGTGGTGATCTGGAGGCGAGATACAGCAAGTTGGACTACTCTCTGTGATAAGGATGCTTCTTGATAACTGTCCAGGCTCGATAAAGTTGTTCTGTCAAGAGTACTCTGGCAAGACCATGGGGTAAGGTAAAATCAGACAGCGACCAAAGTTCATTTGCTTTCTTCTTTATTTCTTCATGAATGCCGTCAGCACCACCGATTATAAAGGCGATATTTTTGCCCTCTCGCATCCATGAATCCATATTCTTTGCGAATACTGTCGTTCTTTGAGTTTTACCGTGCTCGTCAAGAACAATAATGTAGCTACCTTTTGGGATGGCAATAACAATACGATCCGCTTCCTGTTTTATTATTTTTTCTCGAGTCGCAGATTTATTGCGTTTGACCGGGTTAACTTCACTTAGCTGCACATTTACTTCGGGTGGAAAACGCTTGATGTATTCATTAACTCCCTGATTGACCCAACTCGGCAAACGCATGCCCACTGCTACGATTGTAATCTGCATTGCTCAGGAAGACGATTGAGCTTCCTGGTGCTCTTCTGACCAGAGCTTTTCCAGTTGATAGTAGGCGCGTGTTGTAGGATGCATCAAATGTGCAATCACATCACCCAAATCTACCAGTACCCAATCGCCCTGCTCACCTTCCACGCCCAGTGGTTTAACGCCCTGCTCTTTTGCCGAAGCTGCAACTTTCTCCGCCAGCGACTTAACCTGTCGGTTTGAACGGCCACTGGCGATAATCATTCTGTCAGTAATATTGGTTACTTTAGTTACATCAATTACCTGAATATCCATTGCCTTGGCATCCTCCAGTACGCTAACAAGGTTCTGGGTAAATACATTAATATCTATGATAAAGATCCTCTTGTTCTATGTATGAAATCACATTTTCAGGTAACAAATAATGCACATCCTGCCTGGTACTAATCAATTCGCGAATACGTGTCGATGATATATCGAGTTCAGCAATACTGATATCCAGTATTTTTCCTGCTTCCAGCGTATGCAAATCCGATAACTC
>JABHFC010000081.1 GCA_018676275.1 Gammaproteobacteria bacterium
GTACACTTGGTACATATCCAGGGATACATCTTCAGTGCCAGGTCACGATATGAATGCCCTCTCAGCTCTGCACTTTTCCTGGATTCCGCAACAATGTTATCCAGCTTCTTCATAGCCGCAAGTATACAATAGAAATAGCTGCAAAATGCCTCGATTCGCCTGGCCTGGCATTCCGATAAAATTAATTGAACCCGATAGTTGTTTTTATGTGATTTGGATGCATCTTCTGATAGTCGAGCGGAGTCGAAATAGAGTATCATCCTTGATCCATATCAAGCCTTCGGCTGGCTATGATAGATAACATTTCCGATTCAATTTCTGCAAAGTATTTAATCACAGGATTTAAACCTTAAGTGCCAGATAGATAATGACAATTGTAAAAATAGACAGTAAACATAAAGATTCTACAGAGATCCCCCACCAGGCTGCTTCTCTGGATATCTGGGACAAAAAATATCGCCTGAAAGACAAAGATGGTAAAGCAATAGACGAGAGCCTCAGGCATACCTATCAGCGTGTCGCCAGAACTCTGGCTGAAATTGAAGAAGGCGAGGAATTGCAGCAGCTCTGGTATGAAAAATTTCTGTGGGCATTAGAACAGGGAGCAATCCCGGCAGGTCGTATTATCTCAAATGCTGGAGCCAGCAAATACAAGCCTTCCACTTCCACAATTAATTGTACTGTCTCCGGAACAATTGAAGACTCAATGGACGACATCCTGGTTAAATTGCATGAGGCTGGCTTAACATTGAAATCCGGTTGTGGAATTGGCTATGAGTTTTCTACCTTGCGGCCAAAGGGGGCGTACGTTTCCGGTGCGGGCGCAAATACTTCCGGACCGCTGTCATTTATGGATATTTATGACAGCATGTGTTTCACAGTTTCATCCGCTGGCGGACGTCGCGGTGCACAAATGGGAACATTTGATATTGGTCATCCTGACGTATTGGACTTTATCAAGGTCAAACGGGAAGATGGTAGATTACGTCAGTTTAATCTATCCATTTTGTTAAGCGATGAGTACATGCAGGCGGTCAAAGATGATGCCTTATGGAGATTGGCTTTTCCGCTTACTCAAGCTGAAATTGAAAATGAGAAAATCGACCTTTATGATTCAGAAGCAGTAGTCTGGCGCAATTGGTCAACTGCCGGCAATTATGAAATAGACGAACATGGGCGGGTTGCATGCAGAGTGCACAAAACCATACCCGCTCGTCGCCTCTGGGATGCAATCATGGCTTCAACCTATGATTATGCAGAGCCCGGGTTTATTCTCATTGATCGTGTTAACGAGATGAATAATAACTGGTTTTGCGAAAATATCCGTGCCAGTAATCCTTGCGGCGAACAGCCATTACCAGCCTATGGTTCATGTCTGCTTGGCTCGGTGAATTTGACCGGTTTTGTCAGTGAACCTTTCAGCGAACATGCAGAATTTGACTGGCAGAAATTCAGGGAAGTCACCAAAGTATTTACCCGAATGCTGGATAATGTTGTTGAAATAAACGGCTTACCTTTGCCTGAACAACGCGGAGAGATTCTGCGAAAGCGCCGACATGGAATGGGGTTTCTTGGTCTTGGTTCGACTCTGACAATGTTGCGTATGCAATATGGTAAGGCTGAGTCACTGGCGTTTACCGAACGGGTTAGCCGTGAAATGGCAGTGGCAGGTTGGGAAGTCGCACTGGAACTGGCTAAAGAAAAAGGTCCTGCTCCGATAATGGAAGAAGACTTCAAAATTGATGCTGCAATGCTGGCGAAGCGTCCTGAACTGAGGGAAGATGGATTTAAAGAAGGTGATTCAATCAAAGGTAAGCTCCTGCACGCGAAGTACAGTCGTTACATGCAACGAATTGCAGAGGTAAAACCAGAGCTGGTACGGGAATTGGCTGAAACAGGAGCGCGTTTTACCCATCATAGTTCCATCGCTCCCACTGGGACAATAGCCCTGTCTCTTGCCAACAATGTGAGTAATGGCATTGAGCCCAGCTTCGCACATCATTATTCACGTAATATCATTCGTGCAGATAGAAAGACGAAAGAAAAAGTCGAAGTTTTTTCCTATGAGCTCCTGGCATATCGAATTTTGATTAATCCCGAAGCGATGCCCTTGTCTGATAAAACTGAAGAACAGTTACCGGACTATTTTATTTCTGCGGATGATGTGCAGCCGATGGAACATGTTGATATTCAGGCGGCGGCGCAGCGCTGGATAGATTCTTCTATTTCGAAGACAGCTAATGTGCCCACTGATTTTCCTTATGAAGATTTTAAAAATATTTATTCCTATGCCTATGAGCAGGGCTTAAAAGGATGCACAACATTTCGATTTAACCCAGAAGCATTTCAGGGTGTGTTGGTAAAGGAAGAAGATCTGGAAAAGACTTTGTATCAATTCACTCTTGAAGATGGGGAGGTTATCGAAGTCAAAGGTAACGAAGAAATTGAATATGATGGCGAATTACATACAGCGGCTAATTTGTTTGATGCCCTGAAAGAAGGTTATTACGGTAAACATTAAGCAGGTACGGATTTAGATGGCAATTAAAATTGATAAAAATATAGTTGGCTACAAAGTCAGCAAAGAAAATGCAGTGACAGCAAAAGCAGAAGAGCCTGCCAAGGTAGTAGATAACGTAGTACAAATGCATGAAAGGTTGGAACGTCCACAAATGTTGTTGGGTTCAACCTATAAGATGAAAACACCGTTTTCAGACCACGCCCTGTACGTCACCGTTAACGATATTATTCTTAATGCCGGCACCGAACATGAATTACGACGGCCTTTTGAGATCTTTATCAATTCGAAGAACATGGATGACTTTCAATGGATAGTTGCACTAACCCGAATTATCTCGGCAGTATTTCGTAAAGGCGGTGATGTAACCTTTATGGTGGAGGAGTTACGTTCGGTATTTGATCCACGAGGTGGTTACTTCAAACCAGGTGGCAAATTTATGCCCTCACTGGTTGCAGAAATCGGCGATGTGCTGGAAAGTCATATGCGTATGATTGGCTTACTCAAGGATGATGGTCCTGATGAACATCAGAGAAAATTAATTGCAGAAAAACGTGCTGAATATGAAAGCACATTGAGCCAGATGGAAAAGACCGCGCCTGAAGAATTTCCGGATAATGCCAGTCTATGTAGCAAGTGTCAGACAAAAGCGATGATCCAGCTGGATAATTGTCTGACTTGTTTGAATTGCGGCGAATCAAAATGCGGCTAGTTGACTTATAGACGAGCAAAAGAATTATTAGCGCAGTCTGCCCCCACTTACTTTATAAATTAAATTGTTTTAGAAAAAGACTGTTCTTGCGTTGATTGGCGAGGATATTTGTCAAAGACCATGCAAATATTTCGTACCAGTAATCGTCCTGGAGGCAATATTGTTATGCCTTCAATATCTAACACTAATAGCCCGTCATCCTGCATATTTTTCAATGCCTGTAACTCATTATAAAAATATTCAGTGGGATCGATCATGTACCTCTCTTCAAGCTCTGAAAATTTCAAACTGAGATGACAGATAAGTTGAGTGATGATGTATTGACGTAATAAGTCATCATTATCCAGTTTATAACCTCGAAATATAGGTATCGTTCCTGACTTGATTGATTTTTCATATTCAGGAATGGCATGAAAATTCTGTGCATAACAATCGCCAATTTTACTGACGGCACTAATACCCATACCAACAATATCGCAGTCACCATGGGTGGAATAGCCTTGAAAGTTTCGTGTAAGTACACCTTTGGTCTGAGCTATGGCAAGCTCATCATCAGGTTTAGCAAAATGATCCATGCCAATATAGACATATCCGGCTTTGGTCAAAGCATCAATATTATTTTGAAAAATGATCAGTTTCGTAGCAGCATCAGGTAGTTCAGACTGATTGATTTGCTTTTGCACCTTAAAACGGTCCGGCATATGTGCATAATTAAAAATAGAAAGCCGATCAGGTTGCATAGAAATCACTTTGTCCAGAGTTCGCTGGAAGCTTTCAGCTGTTTGTTTTGGTAAACCGTAAATTAGATCGAGACTGATGGACTTGAAACCCTCATTACGGGCGGCCTCAATAATCGCGAATGTTTCTTCTTCAGATTGAATACGATTGACGGACTTCTGTACTTCCGGTTCAAAATCCTGAACACCAAGGCTGACTCTATTAAATCCAAGTTTACGAAGAAGCGCTATCGTAGCGGCATCACATTCTCTCGGATCAAGCTCAATAGAATACTCACCCTCATCATTATCTCTTAGGGAGAAGTGTGAACGTGTAAAGTCCATTAAATCGGACATTTGATCCATGCTGATAAAAGTCGGTGTGCCTCCTCCCCAGTGCAGCTGATTTACAACCCTGTCTTTATCAAACAATTTCGATTGAAGTTCTATTTCCTGATGCAACAACTTTAAGTAAGGTGCAGCATGCTTGCGATTGTTTGTAATAATTTTATTACAGGCACAGTAGTAACAAACTGTATTGCAGAAGGGCAAGTGAAAATAGAGAGACAAGGGGTGTGGGATCGGATTCTCATTCGTCCGTAGTGCGTTTTCAACATAATTGGTACTGGTGAACCCCTCATTAAACTGTACGGCAGTCGGATAAGAGGTGTATCGCGGACCGGCTTTATCGTAGCGCGAAATCAGTTCTTTATTGAAGACCAGGTCAGTAGTCATTAATTTCTTCATTGCATTGCATAGGGGTGACTTTTTAGCCATTTACCCAACAAATTGCGATGATCTAGATCAACATTTTTGTTATGCCCATAAAATTATAAACCTAGAAAATCACTCAGGTATTACTCCACGTTAGATTTTCTGGGAGCTTGATAAGGAAAATTTCGGTATCCGGATGATATGTATAAAGTTAGTTCCGGTTTAGTATTGGTGTTAAATTAGGCGCTTCGGGTGAGGGGACTTACAAATATCATGACTAATTCTGTTGGTATAGATAAAGACGCGCGCTCATACAGGCTGACGAATATTGATATGTTACGCGGTCTGGTCATTATCATTATGGCGATTGACCATGTACGTGACTATTTCATGCTTGGCGGAGTACAGGATCCGATGGCTGAACCTGATGTCAGTGCTGGAGTCTATTTTACCCGCTGGATAACGCACTTCTGCGCACCGGTTTTTGTATTCCTTGCCGGAACATCTATTGGCCTGATGGCTGAACGGAAATCACAAAATGAAGTAGCGGGTTTTGTTTTCAAACGAGGCTTGTGGTTGGTTTTTGTGGAAATCGCCATAATTTCTACAGCAACATCTTTCGCACCCCTGGGGGAGCCAAACATGGGCGGCTTAACCATGATCGTTCTACAGGTGATCTGGGTGCTGGGGATCGGAATGCTGGTACTTTCAGTTGCCCAGTTTATGGGAGCCAGGGCCTGCTTTATTATTGCTGTGCTGATTCTAGCCGGACACAATTTATTGGACTCGGTCTGGCCGTTGGGAAGCATTATGGGTGGCAGCGATCCTTTCTGGACCAGCTTGCATTCGCAGGGTTCAATGACATTAGGACCTTTTTACATAATCACAGTCTATCCTCTGCTTCCATGGATTGGTGTGATGTTACTTGGTTATGGCACAGCTTTTATATTTCAGAAAAAACCAGAATCGAGGGATGCCTTTTTGTTAAAAACGGGACTGGCTTTTATCGGGGCATTTATAGTAATTCGGGCAACAGGTATTTATGGCGATCCAAACCCATGGCAAGTACAAAATATTGGAGCGTTGGCAACTTTCTTCGATTTTATGAACGTAAGTAAATATCCACCGAGCCTGATATTCATTTTAATAACCCTTGGCCCGATGGCGATTGTGTGTGCATATGCGGATAAATTACAGGGCTGGCTCAAAGATACACTCGTTATGTTTGGCAGAGTGCCTTTTGCATTTTACGTGGCCCATTTTTACTTGATCCACCTGTTAAGTATGTTTTTTGGCATGACACAGGGCTTCGAAGCAAGTCAGTTTTTACACTTCTTCTTTTTCTATCCGCAAGGATATGGAACCGGACTGACAGGTGTATATATTGTCTGGTTTATAGTTCTACTTATTCTTTATCCTTTTTGTAAATGGATGGCAGAAATCAAGCGTAGACGTAAAGACTGGTGGTTAAGTTATCTTTAGTACTTAATAGTTAAAAAGTGAAACAGGTATAAATGATGCGTTGGTCCGTTTTTATTGTTATTCAATGTCTTATTATATTGATGCTTATTGGTGTTTTTTATAGTCATCAGAATCATATGATCCTGTTGAAAGAACCTCCGACGTCTTTATCACAATGGTATAAACCGCAAAATAAACGACAGGTATGGTTGCACACCATGTTCAGGTTAAGACGTGAAACCTTAGCCATAGAGATCTATGCCTTAAGTAAGGATGATAAAAATCTGCGAAAATGGATGGAGAAGTTAAGCAAGGACTATCGAGAGATCAAGGAGATGGTACCGGAATGGGAAGCCAGGCTCGATTTAGCTGTTATTAATGAGCTACAAGCGAATGTTAATGATAAACGCTATGAGGAAGTGATTCAGTCTTTGCTTGAACTGGATAAGAATTGTGAAGCCTGTCATACAGATTTTCGCACAGTCACTGCAAGCCTGTATCGAGCACCTGATTTCTCAAACATAAAAATTGATGGTTCTACATCATTGAAGTTACATATGCGCACAATGAGCAAGCAAGTGAACCAGATTAAAATAGCTTACATGGATGGTAAGCAGGATACTGCGTTGACAGCGTATCGGCAGTTAGAAAAAGAAATGAATCGATTGGGTGATACCTGTAGCACTTGTCATAAGGACAGCTCCCAATCATATCCAAATGATCTAATGATTAGTGCTATGTCCGACCTTGAGCAAAGTCTTAAAACAGGAACCATCAAGGATCAGGGCAAAGCATTGGGTACATTAGCGGTAATGGTTTGCGCTGATTGTCACGGCACCCACCGATTGGCATATGATGTGAAAGAACTTCTAGGTAAAAGTGAGAACTGGCGAGAACTACTCAAACACAATTTTTGAAAATTATAGTGATACAGTATCCTTGGCTTTATTGAGAAGGTCTCTGCCTCTAGCGGTATTGGCCTGAGTACTTGAATCAAATTCCCAAAACATTGCCAGCTCGCCATTAACAGGTTCCCGGTTCTGCTCCAGTATTTTCTCGTGGTATTCAAAGACAAGCATATGTCGTGTGCATAATGTTTTAATATCTTCCATGCTTTTATCCAGTACCGGACTAAGTTCAATCTGAAGTGGTCTACTAGATCCGGACACCGAGTTAAGGAGTTACAATACCAAAACGAGGTGAACGATGACAACAGCAAAAAGAAGCAGACGAAAATACACA
>JABHFC010000082.1 GCA_018676275.1 Gammaproteobacteria bacterium
GACAAAGTGATTGGAATTTTCTACTGCACCGATTTCAATAAGGCCTCCACCTGTAATAGGTTCTATACCATGATAAATGGCATTTTCGAGTAAAGGTTGCAGGCTGAGTGAGGGTATAAGCATTTCCATCGGCAGCACATCAATATCCCAGGCAAGCTGTAATCGTTCGCCGAGACGATGTTTTTCGATACGCAGGTAACGTTTACATAAAAATATCTCATCAGCGAGAGTGCTCGCATGATGAATATCCTGCAGGCTGGCACGAAATAAATCTGCCAGATCTTCTATCGATTCTTCTGCCAGTGCCGGTTGGCGCCTGGTCAGACTGGCTATCGTATTCATGCAGTTAAACAGGAAATGGGGTCGAATCCTCGACTGCAGCGCCTGAAAACGCGCTTCGGCTTCGGCCTCAATTTGTCGACGCCATTGATGCTGAACATAGAAATAACGCAGGGCCAGGGCACTAAAGACAGCACTTATACTCATGCTGCGGATCAAATAGTGTGCATGGGAAAAACGTGAAGAATCAATCTCAGCAGGCCAATAGGCGATCAGATGCCAGGATAATTCCGATATCACCAATGTGACCAGCAAGGTGATGATGTAGCTCAAGGTCGCAGCCCAGTAATCACCAAGACCATTCAGGAATCGCCGTGAAATACACAATACCGCCACGCAGGTCAGCGCCACCCATTGGATAAACATCGAGTACATGGCCAGTTGATACAGGCGATCAGGTGTATTCAGCGGTTGGGCGAGGGTTAGCACAATGGCGAGCAGCTCAGCGACCACAATCAGCACGAAAACAATCCGGCCACCACAGAAGTCCGGTAGAAAAGATGCCGTTATAGTGTTCTTTTGCTTCATTTCAGTAGGAAATGCATGTAAGCCATACGTTATACTGTGTCAGGAAGTTCGTTCGATAAAAGTGATTCTACTTCGATGGCGGTAAATCGGCTCGATTTTCTGCAATTTTTTGCTACACACGCATCATTATGTGCCTGAAAATTACAGAATTCCGGGATTGTGTTGCCGCTCGTCTGGCTGGGAATCTTTGCTATCGCTCGTGCTCAAACCCTAAATAATCAATAATTTAACTTAAGATGACATCCAAGCAAACAACAGAAAAGCCCTGGGGAGGGCGGTTTACAGAATCTACCGACAGCTTTGTCGAATCATTCACTGAATCTGTTTCCTTTGACCAGCGACTGGCGCTGCACGACATTAGCGGCTCACTGGCACACGTGCAGATGTTGAGTCATGTGAAGGTATTGACGGAAGAGGAATGCCAGTTAATCAGTAATGGTTTGGGGGATATTCGTGCTCAGATCGAGGCTGGACAGTTCGAGTGGCAAACTGCGCTTGAAGATGTACACATGAATATTGAGTCAGCGCTGGTACAGAATATTGGCGAAGTGGGTAAAAAACTCCACACAGCTCGTTCCCGTAATGATCAGATAGCCACTGATCTGCGATTGTATTTGCGCGAGGTCGTCGATACTACTTCTGCACAGCTGCTTAAGCTGATGACGATTTTAGTGGATATCGCCGATCAGGAAACTGAAACGATTATGCCGGGCTTTACCCATTTACAATCAGCCCAGCCGGTGACGTTTGGTCACCATATGCTGGCCTGGTATGAAATGTTAAAAAGAGATCAGCAACGACTGCAGGATTGTCGCAAGCGCATCAATATTTTACCGCTGGGTTCGGCTGCGCTGGCGGGCACAAGCTTTCCGGTTGATCGTGAATTGACTGCGGAGATTCTGGGTTTCGATGCGGTATCGTCAAATTCTCTCGACGCGGTAAGTGATCGGGATTTTGCCATCGAGTTCAGTGCCGCAGCGTCGATAATAATGATGCACCTGTCCCGCTTTTCAGAAGAACTGGTGCTATGGATGTCACCACAGTTTGGTTTTATCGAATTGGGCGATGCCTATTGCACCGGTTCATCCATAATGCCGCAGAAAAAGAACCCGGATGTACCGGAACTGGTGCGTGGTAAAACTGGTCGTGTCTATGGTGATCTATTCGCCCTGTTGACGATAATGAAAGGCCAGCCTTTGGCCTATAACCGGGATAACCAGGAAGACAAAGAGGCTTTATTTGATGTAATCGATACGCTGCAGGCCTGTCTTCATGCTTACGCAGGATTAATGCCGACATTGACGATTAAAAAAGAAGCCATGTTGGCTGCGGCAGAAAAAGGCTACGCAACAGCAACAGACCTGGCTGATTACCTGGTACAAAAAGGTATTCCCTTTCGCGACGCCCATGCTGTGGTCGGTAAAACGGTGCAGTTTGCCATTCAGGAGAAGCGTAACCTGTCAGAGCTGTCGATAGCAGAACTACAACAGTTTTGTGACAAAATCGATGAAGATATTTATCAATATCTTGAACTAGTTGGTTCAGTTGCTGCCAGAGATCATAAGGGTGGCACCGCACCCAACCAGGTTAAACAATCGGTCAAGCAGGCGCGCGAATATATCGCCGCATTAAATTAGAGGAAGGTATCAGTTGAAAGCATTATTTAAATTATTACTCGTCTTATCCGGATTGCTTGTCGTTATATTGATAGCAGTAACGGTTACTGTTGTTAGTCTCGATCCGAATGAGCATAAAGACTGGATCAGCGAGCAGGCTCTTGATCAAACCGGCAGAACGCTGTCATTAGAAGGTGATATAGACGTTACCTTCTATCCCTGGTTAGGAGTTGAAGTAAACAAGCTCACTGTCGGTAATGCGCCTGGTTTTGGTGATGCGCCTTTTTTGCAGGCGGATTATATAAAACTGCGAGTCAAGCTCATGCCAATTTTAAAGGACAGTTATATAGTGGATACGGTCAGCGTCCGCGGCGCCGTAATCAACCTGGCAAAAAACAAGGAAGGCATCAGCAACTGGGATGATCTGATTGGCGAAGAAAAAAAGGACGACTCTGCTGCCTTTCCGCTGGCAGCTGTCGTACTAGGTGGAGTTGATGTGCAGCAAGCGAGTCTTAACTGGAGTGATGCCAGTAATGATACGCAATACAAAATCAGCAACATGGATATCAAAACCGATGCACTGACTTATGGTGAACCAATAAAATTAGAGCTTGGTATGGATGTCGTGGCAAACAAACCGGCATTGAGTGGTCACGTCGGTTTAAACGGAACGATTGCCTATGATATCGATAATCAACTTTATAACATTCGACCGCTGGAGCTGGTCGCTACTATAAAAGGCGCGAACATACCCGGAGGCGAAACCAAAGCAACATTTTCTGCAGCAATAGATTTAAATCTTGATGATGACACCGCCTCCATCTCCGATCTGAAACTGGATGCTCTCGATACGCAAATAAGCGGTAGTTTCAACGCCAGCCAGGTTCAAACACCGGAACCTTCTATCGAAGCAAAGGTTAATATTACAGGTGCCGATCTGGCGCAATTGTTTAAAATCGCAGAGGTTGAACCATTAGCCAGCCAGATTGCGCAACTCTCCGATCGTAGTTTCAAATTGAACACCAGTTTGGTGGCTGATCTTGAACGCGGTGATATTGATGTTTCTGAGCTGTCATTGGCGATGCTTGGTTCGACAGTTCAGGGCGACGTAAAAGTATTGAACATGCTATCTGAATCACCCGGCTATAAAGGACAGCTGAAAGCGGCAGGCCCTGATCTACCCACTCTTATGCAGGTACTCGGGCAGTTTCAAGGTGGTGCGGAATCAAGCCTGACAGAATATGGAGTCAAGCTTGCAAAAGTGAAGCACAAGGCCTTTAAGATTGATGCCAGCTTTGATGCCGATATGAAAAGTGGCGATATAGATATACCGACTCTCGACATTGCAACACTTGGCATAAAAGTTAAGGGCAATTTAAAAGCGAAAGATATGTTGGCTGATAACGGTGTCATCAACGGCAAACTTAATTTGAACGGTGCCGAGTTATCGTCATTGCTGGCCGCACTGGATCAAAAATCGCTGGTTGGTGTAGTACGTTCAATTAACTTTGAAGCGGGTATTTCGGGTAACGCAAGCAATCTTAATTTAAAACCAATGTTGCTAAAGGCTTCCGTTGCCGGGGAGCAAATTGGTAAAACACCTGTAGACGTTTCTCTGCATGCGGATACCAATATCAACCTGGATAAGGAAAAACTGAGCATGGCAGGTCTGACCCTGAAAGGCCTGGGTCTGAACATCACCGGCAAAATTGAAGCGAGTAAATTTCTACAGGCACCGGAATTCGTCGGTCAGTTAAATGTTGCGAGCTTTAATTTACGTTCTTTAATGAGCAAGCTGAATCAGGAATTACCCGTAACCGCGGATAAGAAAGTTTTTTCCAATGTAGGCTTAAGCACAAAATTTGCGGGTAGCGGCAATAACCTGAAACTGGAAGAGTTGGCGATGGTGCTTGACCAGACCAATCTCAAGGGTAATTTTTCCGTGTCAGATTTCGCCAAGCCGGAGATAAGGTTTGCTCTCAATATTGATCAAATAAATGCAGATCGTTATCTCTCGCCAGTTGAGGACGGAAAAAATGCACCCATAACACCGGAAACTGCCGCCTCGGCAGCCGTGCAACTGCCGGTTGAAACTTTGCAGGCGCTTAACATGAAAGGTAATCTTTCGATCGGCAAGCTGACGATTTCGAAAGCCAAGCTCTCTAATGTAAAGTTGAGCCTGGATGGTAAAGACGGAAAAATTAAACTGGACCCGATCGCCGCAAATCTTTACCAGGGTTCCTATGCGGGCAAAATCTCAATTAATGCGAATGGTAAGCTTCCCAAAGTAGTCGTCAACTCATCCATTAAAGGTGTGCAAATTGAGCCACTACTGAAAGATGC
>JABHFC010000083.1 GCA_018676275.1 Gammaproteobacteria bacterium
TCGGTTCGGGCATGTACACCTGTTTGATTAGCGGTATATCAACATTCTGAATCGCAGCTTCACATAATTGAATCAATTCTGACTTAACTGAAGACATTAATATGTTATTCCCTTACTTGTATTTACTCTGGCGAACTTTCGTAAACAACGCGCCCCTCAAATACTGTCTTCAATACATTGGTTCCACCAATCTGAGCTGGTGGTATTTCAAAAAGATTGCGATCCAGTACGATTAAGTTAGCTGTTTTACCGACTTCAATTGACCCTTGTTCTTTTTCCCAACCCAAAGCGATTGCGCCATTTATAGTCATCATTTTCAGACCGGTATTAAGATCGAGAGATTCATAACCACGATCCAGAAGCCCCTGCAGCGCCGGAAAAATATTTGGATCATCTGTTACCGGCCAGTCGGTTCCTATTGACATCAAAACACCGTTTTCATGCAAGGTCCTGAATTGCCATGCAGGTAAGGGTGGGTTTCCGAGAGTTGGACCATAAAGATGCCAGATGGTCGGGGACATATCACCATTAACATTCAGTGCTTTCATTCTCGGAAAATCGGAAGGTATGAGCAGATTCGTATGGCCGAGCTCATGAATGATTTTTGATTGGGGATTAGCCTTACGCGCATTTGCAACAGCATCAAGAGCAACATGGGCGGCCCCTGCACCAGCCACATGCATTTTTACTTTGACGCCCATCTTGTCGAGTTGCAGCACATACTTGTTAAGTGCATCAGGCGGTATAAGAATATTTTTTAAATCAACTTTTTCTGTTTCCGGATCAATACTTCCTTCGGTGAAGTAAGGAGGTGTAGGTGAACCATCTATCCACATTTTTACAAAATCCGTTTTCACATGCCGGCTGGCAAATTGCTTTCTGTTGTCGATGAGTCTTTCCATGGTCTCATTCGATGTGCGCGCGAATTTCGGGCTGCCCCAGATAATATGCGCAGCGACTAACTGGTTCAGTTTATTTTCAGCATCGATCTTGTTTAAGGTTTTTAGTACTTCTTCATTACCTGATGCTTCCTGGGTAGAGGTAATCCCGAATTTGCTGAACAGTTGGCTGGCCCATCGCAGGGCTTCAAGACGCTGCCATTCAGGCGCTGATTTAAAATCCTTACTTGCCAGCACTGTGGCTGTTTCAACCAACTCACCGGTCAATTTTCCCTGCTCATCTTTTATAATTACGCCACCTGCCGGTTTCGGCGTATCTTCCGTAATCCCTGCTATTTCCAGCGCCCTGGAATTTAAAAAAGCATTGTGTTGTGAGCCTTCTACGATATAAACCGGTGTATCAGGAAAAGCTTCATCCAGAAGAGATTTATGAAATCTGTCACCGGGTAACTGTTCCGACCAGATAGAACCTGCTATTAACCACTCTGATTCCGCCTGACCTTGCTGGCATTCTTTCAGTTTATCGATCAACTTATTAATCGCTGCACCTAGCGGAAGGCGGCATTCGAAAAGTTTGTTCAAACCACCCCAGAGCATATGACTGTGACCATCATGAATTCCCGGCATTGCCATCTTGCCCTGAAGATCAACTTTCACTGTATTTACGCCGACAAAGTCTCTGGCAGATTTACTGTCACCGACAAAAACGAATACGCCATCTTTGATTGCAGCCGCCTCTGCCCAGGCTTGATTGTCATTCGCAGTGTAAATACGACCGTTAAAATAGACACTATCCGCAGTTTCAGCCTGAGCTGTAGTTAAAACGATAAAAGCAGCGAATAATGTAAGTACTGGCACTGAAATATTTCTCATTGATCTCACCCTGTTAGTTTTGCAAGCCATTTTATTGACGATTCTATTTGTCCAGGCAGCTTTTAGAAAGCGATCTGCCCTTTTTAGCTGTTTTCTAGTTCAATTATTCGACTTTCGATAATTTCGAATCTCATCTTAAATCATTGTTTTTATTATGAATACCATGATAACACCAAAAGCCTTTTAGCGCCGTCGTAGGGCTGAAATAGCAAAGCCTGTGAATACTTGACTAAATTAGTCAGATATGTGATTCTTCCCGACCGTTTATTGATGATGCCGCGGAGAAATTCAAGCATGAAACTAACCACAAAAGGCCGTTATGCAGTGACAGCAATGCTGGATTTGGCTTTGCATCAGGGACGAGGTCCTATCAATCTTTCGGAAATATCGTCCAGACAGGGCATATCGCTCTCATATCTGGAACAGCTATTCTCACGATTACGTAAACAGGGGCTTGTCTCCAGTTCACGTGGACCAGGAGGTGGTTATGCGCTGGGCAGAGAGGCTGACAAAATTTCTGTATCCGATGTGATATGTGCGGTTGATGAAACAGTGGATGCGACACGATGTCATGGCCAGAAAAATTGCCATGGTGAAGATCGATGCCTTACTCACGACCTCTGGGAAGAACTTAGCCAGCAAATAACCAATTTTCTAAGTGATATCAGCCTCGCCTCTCTGGTCGAGCGTGGCTCAGTAAAGAAAGTATCAGACCGGCAGGAACATGTTCTGGTGCAGGTGGAAGTATAAATATGAATAAATCAGACATTGCACTCACAGACCGAGCCGCAAAACATGTCAAGAACTATCTTGCCAATCAGGGTGATGAAGTTAGCCTGCGTGTTGGTGTAAAACCTACAGGCTGTTCTGGCTATCAGTATGTTGTTGAGGCCGCCGACAAAATCAATGTCAATGATCAGTTGTTCGAATCAAACGGAGTCAAAATTGTTATTGATGATCAAAGCTTTCAATATCTGTCAGGTACCGAACTTGATTATGTAAAAGAAGGCATCAATGAAGGTTTTCGATTCAATAATCCTAATGTTCAGGCAACCTGTGGTTGCGGCGAAAGTTTCACCATCTCTGATGAACCCAACTAACTATAGATTGAAACGATAATTTTATGTCTACGCACGCTGACGAAGTCGAATCACTTGTTGACAAGGAGTATGAGCATGGCTTTGTTACTGACATTGACAGCGATACTATTGCGCCTGGTTTAAATGAAGAAGTAATCACTTTCATTTCCAAAAAGAAGAACGAACCTGAGTGGTTACTTGAGTGGCGGCTAAAAGCTTTCCAACAATGGCTTAAAATGGATGAACCAGTTTGGGCACATGTTGATTATACGCCGATTGATTATCAGGCCATTTCCTACTATTCAGCTCCAAAGTCAAAAGATGACGGCCCAAAAAGCCTGGATGAAGTTGATCCCAAGCTTCTGGAGACCTATGAAAAACTCGGCATCCCTTTGCACGAACAAAAAATGCTCGCGGGTGTTGCTGTTGACGCCGTGTTCGATAGTGTTTCCGTTGCCACTACTTTTAAAAGCAAGCTGGCTGAAGCGGGTGTAATATTTTGTTCTTTTTCTGAAGCTGTACAGGATCATCCTGATCTGGTTAAAAAATATCTCGGCTCGGTAGTACCAACAGCAGACAATTATTTTTCTGCTTTGAATGCAGCAGTATTTACCGATGGTTCCTTTTGCTACATTCCAAAGGGTGTGCGCTGTCCAATGGAACTATCCACCTACTTTCGTATTAATGCATCCAATACAGGTCAGTTTGAACGTACATTAATTGTCGCTGAAGAAGGTAGCCATGTTAGCTATCTTGAAGGCTGTACTGCACCAATGCGTGATGAGAATCAATTGCATGCTGCTGTAGTAGAACTGGTGGCCATGGAGAATGCGCAGATTAAATATTCTACTGTGCAAAACTGGTACCCGGGTGATGAGAACGGTAAAGGCGGTATATATAACTTCGTGACCAAGCGAGGTGATTGTCGTGGTGACAATTCAAAAATTTCCTGGACCCAGGTGGAAACCGGTTCTGCTATTACCTGGAAGTATCCCAGTTGTTTGTTACGAGGAGATAATTCCGTTGGCGAATTTTATTCCGTTGCGGTAACTAATAACTACCAACAGGCCGATACCGGCACGAAAATGATCCATATTGGAAAGAACACAAGTAGCACTATTATCTCCAAGGGAATTTCAGCTCGCTTTGCACAAAATGCCTATCGTGGGCTGGTGAAGATTTCAAAAGGTGCAGACAACGCGCGTAACTTTACCCAATGCGATTCTCTGCTAATGGGCGATAAATGTGGTGCTCATACTTTTCCCTACGTTGAAGTAAAGAACGCCAGTGCCAAGGTAGAACATGAAGCCACTACATCAAAGATTGGTGATGACCAGTTATTTTACTGCCGCCAACGCGGGGTCTCAGAAGAAGATGCGGTGACCATGATCGTGAACGGTTTTTGCAAAGATGTATTTAAAGAATTGCCAATGGAGTTTGCCGTAGAGGCACAGAAACTATTAGGTGTGACTTTGGAAGGAGCGGTTGGTTAGGAAATATTCTCCGCAAAGATTTGATCATCTTCCAGTACATCTATTTTAAAATTTACATATTTATATAGCTAAAATTATCATGCTTAGTATTAAAGATTTACACGCAAAGATTGGGGATAAAAGTATTCTCAATGGCCTGAACCTTGAAGTTAAAACCGGCGAAGTGCACGCAATCATGGGCCCGAATGGCTCGGGTAAAAGTACACTCGCCAATGTCCTCGCCGGACGTGATGGTTATGACATCAATAAAGGTACAGTTACTTATGAAACCCATAACCTGCTAGATATGTCTCCGGAAGAACGTGCTTGTGCCGGTGTTTTTCTCGCCTTTCAATACCCGGTGGAAATCCCCGGTGTAAATAATATTTACCTGTTAAAAGCTGGTGTTAATGCGATTCGTAAATCACGCGGCGAGACTGAACTGGACGCTGTCGAGTTCCTGGCGCTGGTACGCGAGAAAATCAAGCTTGTAAAAATGAAAGAAGACTTTATGAGCCGCAGTGTCAATGAAGGGTTTTCCGGTGGTGAGAAAAA
>JABHFC010000084.1 GCA_018676275.1 Gammaproteobacteria bacterium
ATAAACAAAAAACCGGCGCAAGACGTTTACCACCATTAAATGCCGTGCGAGCTTTTGAAGCGGCGGCACGCCATCTTAGCTTTACGCGCGCTGCCGAGGAGCTGAATGTCACGCAAGGAGCGATCAGTCATCAGGTGAAAGTACTGGAAAGTTGGTTGGGCGTTCCGTTATTTCAACGAAATAAACGGGAAATAAAACTAACTGAAGAGGGAGTAGTCTACCTGCCCGGGGTTCGCGCAACACTGAATAAGCTTCATACCGTAACCCAGCAAATAGTCGAAGGTGACAGTACACATCTACTGAATATCGCCACACCGGAATCTTTTGCCGTAAACTGGTTAATTAGCAGATTGAGAAGCTTTCATGAAGAGCACCCTGATATTGATGTACGACTAACAACACAAAATCAAATAGATGATTTCGGTAACCTGGTGGGTGAAGAAGGGCCAGCCTGGGTCGATATGCGAATTCGTTGCGGTCGTGGTCGTTGGACGGGTTTACAGGTGATTAAAATCCTGGATGAAGAAATGTTTCCGGTTTGCAGTCCTGAGCTAATGGATGGTGAAAAAGGTCTTAGTCAATTGGAGAACCTTCAATTTCATACTTTGCTACATGATGATATGCAGATACCGTGGCGAAATTGGCTGCTTAAAGCGGGTCTTGATGAGCTGGATACCAATCGTGGTCCACATTTCAGTCATTCTCATATGGTTTTAAAAGCTGCTGTTGAGGGACAGGGGGTTGCTTTAGGCAGAAGTGTCCTTGTTGCTGACGATCTGGCATCCGGTAAATTAGTTAAACCTTTCGATATTAATATCCCCGCAGATCATGCTTATTATCTTGTATATCCTGAAATCACTGTAGATCAACCCAAAATAAATGCCTTTCAGGATTGGCTGATTAAAGAATCAAGCAGATTTAAAAAACTAAATACAGATTAAAGACCTGAAGGTTTAATGTGTAAGCGGAGTTTGTGTATCAACGAAGAATAGTAATATTGCTTATTTACGTTTCCTTCATTAATACAACTCATGAAAAAGACTCATTTGACGGGTACCAACGTTTGTTTTGATAATCGACATATTCAGTCTAAGGAATAATAGGGGCTATTTATCATGTCTTATGATTACGATGTCATTATTGCAGGTGGTGGACATAATGCTCTCGCCTGCGCTGCGATGCTCTGTGAGGCGGGGATTAAAACCCTGGTTGTAGAAAGAAATGCTTCAGTTGGTGGCGGCGCTATTACATGCGATGTCACACTTCCCGGGTTTAAACATGACTTGTTTGGTTCCAGCCATGTCTGGATACATGCCAATCCAGATTTCAAGAGAATGGAACCAGAGTTGGAAAAACACGGTCTTAAATATCTTTATGCCGAGAATCATATTACCGGGCATCCTAATCTGGATGGCCCAGGGATCATCGTAAACAAAGACGTCGATATCACCTGCGATAGTATTGCCCAGTATTCAAAGAAGGACGCACAACGCTATCGCGAAATATACGATGGATTTGTCGAGATTAAGGATGGTTTTATAAAGGCCATGTTTTCCCCTCCTGCACCTCCTAGTTTTATGCCCTCTGCGATGGAGAGAAGCTCTGCCGGCTTGAGCATGCTACGTAATTATAATCTCAGTGCTAAAGCTTTTGTTCATGAAAATTTCGAGGATCCCCAGGTTCAAAGTTTTATTCTGGGCTGGGCTATGGCACCACAGATCACACCGGATCAGGAAGCTGTCGGTCAAAACTTTTATATTATGGTCCCGGGTATTCATATCTACGGGCAGGCTATTCCTGAAGGAGGGAGCCAAATGTTACCTAACGCTCTGGCTAGTTATGTTGAGGCGCTGGGTGGCAAGGTGATGACAAATTCCACCGTCAGTAAATTTATTATTCACGGAGGTGAGGCGAAAGGAATTCGGCTTCAGAGTGGTGAAGAAATACTGGCTGGAAAAGCCCTTGTGACAGCTCTGGATCCGAAACAGAGTTTCGTTAAACTGATTGATGATGGAATTCTGGACAGCAAGTTTCTCGCACTTATTAATGGTTATAGTTTTGGGAACATCGGTGTTTATCGTTTGCATTGCGCAATAAATGACGCGCCTCGTTACCTGAACGGTGAGGTAATGAGTAAAACGTATTTTCAGCGTATTTTTTATTCGATGGAGGATACACAACAACACTATGCCGACATTGCCATGGGTGTTGCGCCGCGCAACCCATTTCTCTGGATCGCCTGTTGGTCACTACTCGACCCAACAAGAGCACCGGACGGCAAACATACGCTTATTATTGATACCTTTGTTCCAAATAAATTAAGTGGCGAAAAAAAATGGGAAGACATTAAGCAAAGTTATGCAGAAGTTGTGTTGTCTAAACTGCGCGAACATACCAGCAATATGGGCGATGATAATATCCTCGATTACTATATTGATACACCAGAAACAATTGAACGTAGAAATATATGCCTGATAGGCGGTTCCACAACAGGTGGTGACAGAACATTAGCTCAGTCAGGTTATTTCCGTCCTGTTCCGGGTTATGCAGAGTATCGTTCTCCGATTAAGAACCTTTATATGACGGGCCCATCTTGTCATCCTGGCGGAGGTATTTCAGCGATGGGAACAATTACAGCAAAGGTCATGTTGCAGGATTTCGGGATGCTGGACGAAGATGATCTTTTATAAAGTTTGAAAAATATCATTTCTGGGATAAACCATAATTGTTATCTATTATTCTTTTTCAGGCTCAGGTTCGCCATCCAGCCACCAGTCAATTTTTGCCGCCTTCCGGATAAATTCATCACGTTCGCTTTCAGTCATTTTTTTCAACATAGGTAGAAATTCTTCTGCCTGATTTCCTGCAGGGTAACGAAACCCAGGTTGTTCATGTGCGGCTATGCTTACTATCAATTCTGCAATTCTTTGCGGATCATCCCCGGTCTGACATGATTTTTTCACCAGGTTCACACGGTAGTCCACTAGTTGACGATAAGGGGAATCCTGTGGGTACTCACTGGAGACATCATATTTCCTGCCTATTTCTGTTTGAAAAACGCCGGGTTCAATCACTGATACCGAGATTCCAAAACGTGCAACCTCGTAGCGCAGGGCTTCAGCTGCCGCTTCCAGGGCGCTTTTGCTGGCACAGTAAATTGAATCGTTTGCACGACCGATCATTGCACCTATAGATGACACCATAATAATGCGTCCTGATTGTTGCTTACGCATAATCGGCAATACTGTACGGGTTACATTTAAAACACCGAAGAAATTAGTGTTCATAACACGATGGATATCACTGTCAGGCATGTCTTCAAGCGCCCCCGGAATATGAATACCGGCGTTATTAATCAAAACATCCAGACAACCTTCATTTTGAAAAATCACATCAACCGCCTTTTGGATTGATGATTTGTCAGTGACATCAAGCTTCAATAATTTGATAGAAAGATTTTCGTCAGCGGCAGTCCGTGCGAGAGAGCAATTATCGTCGGGATTACGCATGCTGGCATAGACAGTATCGCCTTGTCGAGCAAAGGCGAGGGCGGTAACTTTTCCAAAGCCGCTACCCGCACCGGTAATTAGAACGACTGACATAAGTTCGCTTCAATCATCATAAGCTTATGAGTTTTTTCTTAATTTATAAAATCTTTGTGCATTTTTGGCATAGATAGCCTGTTTCCCGTCTTCCTCAATCCCTGAAAGCAATTCGTCGCTTATTACACTCCAGTCACTATAGTTTCCCGCGCATAACATTACTGGCCAGTCACTTCCCCATATTAGTCGTTCACTGCCAAAACAGGATAACAAATGCTCGACATATGGGCGTAAAGTGTCGATATCCCATCCTTTGTCCGCCAGTGTTGTCAGACCTGATAATTTACAGTAAATCTGTGTTTCTTTCGCAATATGAGTAATCTTATCAGCCCAGTACTGATATCCATCGGCGCATATATCAGGCATTCCACCATGACTTAAAACCGCACGCAGGTCGGGGTGTATGTTCAAATACAAACACAGTTCATCCAGTTCAGATGGAAGTACCATACATTCAAAGCTCAAATCCAGCTCGATAAGCTGAAGTATTATGTCATTCAGCCTGGCTAATTCCAGCCATCGATTTTCCCCCATATTTTTGAGCATGGGTCGGATGCCACAGAAAAGTGGATCTTTGGCAAAAGTCTCAAGTTGTTGATGGGCAATTACGCCTTTTTCAATATCGACTTTGCCTACGACTCCACTAACAAAGTCACATTGATGACCCAATTCAAGAATAAAATGAGTTTCTGCAATAG
>JABHFC010000085.1 GCA_018676275.1 Gammaproteobacteria bacterium
CATCGCCAAAAATGAAATGCAGACTTTCATTACCAGTGAAACTGGTAAGGTCCGCGTCTTCACCAACGCCTGGGTCCGTCAGGTTCCTGTCACTGGCTGCGATATGACCCGTACCCCAGCGTCCAAGTGTAAAATCGCCCATAGTCGTGAACTCCAGTAATTCTACCGGATCATTAAGTGCCTGGGATGTGTCTGCAGGGTTAATTCGATTCAGTGCCGTCAGGGCTTCAGCAACCAGAGTTGAATTACTACCTCCCAGGGCATCTGCAATATTTACAAAAGCTGCAATTCGAAATTGTTCGACTGTACCACCGTCATCATCTTCTTCAGTTCCCAATAGTGCTACGGGTTCGCCAGCAGCATTAACGAAAATTGACGCATCGAATAAATCTATTGCATCAGTTGGTTCGATAAGCGCATCAACAGGATCGGTTTCTGCCTGTACACCCAGGAACACCTGATTTGAAACAACCTGGCTTAATGGCGCAGCAGGATCGTTCAGTTTGAAGGCCGCTACACCAGTAACAACATCGGTATCCTGGATATCGTATTCGAGCCCGGCAAATTTTGGAAAGCCAGCTAGCTCGGGCGCGAAAAAGGTGCCATCAATAAAAGTATTACAACCATTCACACAGGCAGCACTGCCTGCCGCGAAAGCCTGGACATCAAAATCAGTAAAGGTTTGATCTGCGGCGCCTATATTTAGCTCGCCATCGACCAGGTATTGAGTACCTGAGTGCGAGATATCCATGTGGATGAAACCTTTGGCCGTTCCGAAATCAACACCAAGAAAACCTTTGGTCACACCATCACCTATGGTGGCACCACTGACAGAAGTAGATTGGGTTCCGCCAAGAAAACCATAGGTGGCAGTGCCGCTGGTGGTCAGAGGACCGGGTTCCGGGCCAAAGACAAAATGAATGCTTTGATTATCAACCAGTTCGTCTACACCAACTTCACCATCTTCAAAGACACTGAGCACCAGACCATCAGCCCAGCGACCGAAACCGAGACCATCTACCGAGGTAAATTCTGCAACACTGGCCTGGTTTGCGAGGAAGTCATTCACGTCATCAGGATTGGTTCCATCCAGCAGGGTCTGAAACTCGGCTGCCACTGCGTCATTGTTAACACCGAGCATTGCGGCAAGATCAATCGTAGTGAATTGTAATAAATTTTCTTCAGAATCAAAGCCCAGTACACCTACCGGCTTGCCATCTGCATTCTTAAATACAGCCACATTTGTAAGTAAAGGTGCGTCTACAGAATCAGGATCATTGAGTTCAGGTGCGACAGCCTGCAATACCAGCCCGGTGATAATTTCTGAAAAGGTTGGGTCAGCCACCGAACGTTTAACAACAATATCCTGCAAACCATCATCGCTGCTACGTTGTTCTCCGGAACTTGCCAGGGTAGATCGCTCTTCATCCTCTTTCTGTTCCTCACTCCTTTCCTTCGTAGTTTCAATTGCGGTTGCACCTGAAGGTTGATTCAGCGACTGGATGATGGAATTAATGTTTTTAACGAAGACGCCACGACCCGCAGGTACTTCAGCACTGTCAGCGTCATTCTCAACGGTGGTTACACCTTCCCAGGTATTGTGATAAAGACCGTCCTTTTTATCGCCACAGTCACCGGCGCAGACTCTGGTGTTATGACCGGTGCCACGAATACCAATAGTGGCGACTGCCGTATGTACCTTGTATGCGTCCTGGTTCTTTTTACCGATATAGCCGGTTACTGCGCGAATACCACCTTTTAATAATCGGTAATAAGCTTTTTCAGTACCGTCAGCTTTACCGGAATAATTATAGTCTTCAATCAGGTACTCACTGTTAGGCTGCACAGAAACGTAGGCACCATCAGCCAAACTGATTTGCAGACGACTGCGATCAGAGGTTTGTAATTTGTCGCCGGAGAAAATCTCATCACCCCTTCTGAGAGCTCGTGAGGTACCTGTGTTACTGACAGCAGTAGATGTACCTGTAGAAAACACGACCTTACCAGCAGCAGCTGCGTGTGCGCCCTGTGTAAGAAGTAGTGAACTGGTTAGAAGACCAGAGACGACTAAAAAATTGAAAATTTTGTTTAGTTTGGATGTCTTAAGCATGATAAATATCCTTTTAGAATTGATTGCGGACAGTGACAAAAGTCTGCCAGCGGTCAAAATCGTTAATCACAATATTGGAACTATTATTGGAATATTGTATTTCCGGACGAACAGTCCAGCCTTTTACAAGTGTGTAAACGAGACCCGTTCGCAGAATAAAAAAGTCATCGCTACGCTCTTTTAGAAAAAGCGGGTCATCACCACCATATTTACTGTATTGGTAACTGGCACTAGCTTGCAGGACCATTTTTTCATTCAATGTATATTGCCCACCGACACGCAAGTTAAGGAAATTTTTTCCAATATCTGTTCGTGCAGCGCGTTGCTCTTTATCTGTACCGCCGGATAAAGATGCGTACAAAACCGGTTCGCCTTCTCTGGCAAAGGCATGAACTATACCGACGCCACCACTGTATTGATTTACGTTTCGTGACCTTTGGTCGGGAAAGCGTTGAGTTGCCATAGAAGCAAACACTGAATACTGTGTTCGTTCGCTGGCCGCATGTAACCATTGCGCGTTGGCGCCAAACAAATCACGGTTTGAGTCGCCATCAAGATAGTATTTTTGCCCATTAAGTGAACCTACAAATGCATTTTTACCCTGCTGGTAGCGTAGTCCTGCCTGGGCATTTAAACTGCGGGTGCGAAAATCTGATTCATTGAAGGTGATACGTTCATTCAGATTAAGACCACCAAAAATTCTCAAGTTGTCCTTGTCCATAAACGGCGTTGAAAAGAATGTGCCGGCACCAAGGCTGAAAAAACCGCTGTCTAGCTCACGACCGGTGTTGTCTAAAGTGAATTGCAGGTTGCCAAAAGCGGGAATCGCTACTGTAGATGTATCCGTAGCGCTGTTGACGTTGGAATCATAACCAAGAGTCCCGGAAATAAATGAGTCAATACGGGTTCTTTGCGCACCCATGCGACTATCTATGGCACTCAGGTATTTATCAATACTGCCAGCAATGGATTCGGGCAGACCTTTATTTTTGACCTCGTTAAATTCATCTCGTGCTGCTTCGTTTTCCCCCATTTCGAAATAAGCACGCGCCAGTTCAGCTCTTGCTCGGGCATTTTGTGGTTCCACGGCGAGCACTCTTTCTAGAGCGAATACAGACTGGGTTGGTTCACCAGCGTTTAATGCAGCGATACCAAGAAGAAGGTCAAATCTTGGTGTACCGGCATGTTGCTCGTATTCCGCAAATAATAACTCGTATGCTTCATTAGGTTTTTGCTGGTTAATTAGTTGCTCGGCCTTGTCGAGCAATTCACTTGCCTCGGCCAGTGATAAAAAAAGACTGAAAGTAATCAGAACTATTGTCCGATCTATAAAACGCTTGAATTGCATTACATCTCCTCGTCGCAATGATGGTCCTTAACAGAAACGTTGGACCACATTTCTCCCAGGAATATCCCGGAAATCCTGTATGCCAACACCGCTGCGTATTAGACTTTATTTTTAATATGAAGTATGTGAACTGAATCACAATATTGGCGCTCCCTACGAGACTCGAACTCGTGTTTCCGGCGTGAGAGGCCAGCGTCCTGGGCCACTAGACGAAGGGAGCGTTAAAACGGTGTTATTATACGCATCCATTACAACAGAGACCAACCTCCATGAATGAAAATATAGTGCAGAATCAATGAGCTTGGATAGCAAACCAGACAATCTGGCTATCCTCAGACCCGCTCCTCGTATTATCTCAAGGGAAGAACATATTATTTCCAGAGCTAATATCAGCGAAAGTGCCTTGAAGGTGCTTTATCGATTAAGTAATGCTGGTTTCCAGGCCTATCTTGTAGGCGGCAGTGTCAGAGATTTATTGCTGGGTCGTGAGCCAAAAGACTTTGATGTTGCTACGAACGCTCATCCTGAGCAGATCCGCGAATTATTTCGTAACAGTCGGCTGATTGGTCGACGATTTAGATTAGCCCACGTTCGTTATGGCAGGGAGATTATAGAAGTTTCGACTTTTAGAGCAGCGCATCTGGATGCAGAAGATGCTGCAGGTGAATCTCTGGAAGGAAGAATTATTCGCGACAATGTCTACGGCAGTATTGACGATGATGTCTGGCGTAGGGATTTGTCTGTTAATGCGCTGTTTTACAATATAAAGGACTTTTCCGTTGTCGACTACGTTGGTGGTATGCAGGATATACTTGCTGGTCGAATCCGAATGGTCGGTGATCCGGTCAAACGCTATATTGAAGATCCCGTGCGTATGCTACGTGCGGTCAGGTTTGCAACAAAACTGGGTTTTCGCATTGACCACGATACGGAAAAACCGCTACAGGAATACGCGCATTTATTGCAGGAAATTCCCTCAGCACGCTTATTTGAAGAATGCCTGAAATTGTTTCTGGGCGGATATGCCTTGCAGTCTTTCGAACAGCTTCGTCATTACGGTTTATTTGGGCAATTGTTTCCGCAAACGGAAGCGGTGCTGGCAACTCAGGAAGGTGGCTTTCCGCATACCTTGTTGATGCACGCACTGGATAATACCGATAAAAGACTGGCAGAAGATAAGCCGGTAACGCCGGGCTTTATAATAGCGGCACTGCTGTGGACACCGATGAAGGAATTGGCACAGGATTATGTTGCTCAGGGACAGACAGAGCATGATGCTTTGAATCTGGCTGGTGACGTGGTTGTATCGCGTCAAATTGCAACAACAGCAATGCCACGAAGGTTTACTCAGTTTGCACGCGATGTCTGGAAAATGCAGCCACGTTTGACACGCCTTGCAGGGAAAAGGCCACAACGCCTTGCTGTGCACCCAAAGTTTCGTGCCGCATATGATTTTCTGATATTGCGTGGTCAGGCCGGAGAAGATGTAGAGGAACTGGTAAAATGGTGGACTGATTTTCAGGTGGAACATAAAGATTTAATGGAGTCAGTGCAGGTTCGTAAACCGGCTAATCGCTCGCAAGGGCATAAAAATCGCCGTCGCCCACGTAAGCCAAAATAAAAATGGTACCTTGTTTTATCGGACTGGGCAGTAATCTGGAGCAGCCCAGGCAGCAGCTTGTTCGAGCATTTTCAGAGCTGGCTTTGCTTACGTCATCAAAATTGATCACTAAATCTTCCTTATATATAAGCAAGCCACTTGGCCCCCAGGATCAACCGGATTACATAAACGCTGTGGCAGAATTGGAAACATCGCTGCCAGCACTTACACTACTTTCCAGTATGCAAGCCATTGAATCAGAACATCAACGTGTCAGAACAGAGCATTGGGGTCCACGCACTCTGGATTTGGATCTTTTGCTTTATGGTCAGGAGACAATTTCTGTTGAGCAATTGAAAGTTCCTCATCCGGAAATGGTGAGGAGAAACTTTGTCCTGTACCCTCTGTTTGAGATCGCTCCGGACTTGAATATTCCGGGGCTGGGCAGCTTGAAAAACCTGTTAACAAAACTTGATGACTCTGACCTGCAGAAATTAGAACCGGATGAATAAGCGAGCATTAAAATACATTGTTGTTGAAGGTCCTATTGGTATAGGTAAAACAGTGTTGGCGAGAAAGTTGGCAAATACATTCAACACAGAATTAATGCTGGAAAATTCTCTGGATAATCCTTTTCTGCCAAAATTTTATGAAGACCCACAAAACGCTGCGTTGCCAACACAGTTACATTTTTTGTTTCAACGTTTGAAAATGATTGAAACATTAAGACAAACAGATCTGTTTAAACCGGCACAGGTTTCAGATTTTCTTATCCAGAAAGATCGCCTGTTCGCCGAAGTTACCTTGAGCGATGCCGAGTTTGAACTTTACAACCAGGTTTACAACAGACTGGTACTGGATGCACCGATACCGGATCTTGTTGTTTATTTACAGGCGCCGGTGGAAATTTTGATCAAGCGTATTTATAAAAGAGGTATCGCATATGAAAAGAAAATTGATGACGTCTATTTAAATAAAATTTGTGAGGCCTATATCAATTTTTTTTATCATTACAATGCATCGCCGATACTGATTGTGAATACAAGCGATATAAATCTTGTCGACAGCAATGATGACTATAACTATTTGCTAGACTACATCCGTACTCTTTCACCTGGTAAGCACTATCTGAACCCGCAGGCTTTAGCTCAGAACGCCTAGTTGACCAATTCTAATAGATATTATGAGTAATAAGATCACAGCAGAAAATCTGCTGGGCATGAAGTCCAGAGGTGAAAAAATCACCAGTTTGACTGCCTATGACGCGAGTTTTGCGCATATTCTGGATGAGGCTGGAATTGAAGTCGTGCTGGTAGGTGATTCTCTTGGCATGGTGTTACAGGGTGAGAGTACCACCTTGAAAGTAAGTATGGATGATATGGTTTATCACACGACCTTGGTAAGCAAAAGTTGTCAGCGTGCAATGCTCGTTGCGGACATGCCCCATCTAAGTTACACAAGTCCGGAACAGGCGCTGATAAACGCATCAAGATTGTTAGATGAAGCTGGTGCTGAAGTGGTAAAGCTGGAGGGTGGAGAGGATATTGCTCATATAGTTGACCACCTGACAAGTAATAGTGTTCCAGTTTGCGGACATGTTGGCCTGCAACCACAATCGGTGGAAAAGTATGGTGGATTCAAGATCCAGGGACGCGAACAGGAAGAGGCGGATCAAATATTGAAAGATGCTCAGGCATTGGAAGAGTCCGGTGCGATGATGATTGTGCTGGAATGTATTCCCGCTACATTGGCAACAACAATCACTGCCGAAATCAATATTCCGACAATCGGCATTGGTGCCGGTGTTGATTGTGATGGGCAGGTATTGGTGGTCTATGATTTATTGGGGATCTCAGGCAGATCACCCCGAATGACAAAAAATTTCCTTGCAGATAGTGGCAACATTCGAGATGCTGTCGCTGATTATGTCGATGCCGTGAAATCTGGTGGTTTCCCAACGGATGAACATAGTTATTAAATTGACCTGTCTAACTGACAACAAAAATAATAATAATCAAAATGAAATCTTCAGTTGTTCAAGTAACAAGATCAGGAAATAATATGGAAACGGTATTTGATCTCGCCGGTTTGCATCGTGTTATTTCAAAATGGAAGTCGGAGGGTGCAAGCATTGCATTTGTGCCGACAATGGGTAACTTGCATGCAGGACATTATTCTTTGCTGGAACGGGCAAGAGAATTAGCTGACAAGACTGTTGTCAGTATATTTGTTAACCCGATTCAGTTTGGTAAAGGCGAAGATTATGAAAGCTACCCCAGCACGCTTGAGGCGGATAGCAATGGTCTGGCGGATAATGATCTGGATTTACTTTTCGCACCGGATTTGAACCAGTTATATCCCGGTGGTGTTGCCACAGACACACGTGTTGAAGTGCCCGGGCTGAGTGATATTCTTTGTGGACGTTTTCGACCGGGGCATTTTTCCGGGGTGGCTACAGTGGTTGCCAAATTACTGATCAATGTCCAGCCGGATATTGCCTTGTTTGGCGAAAAAGATTACCAGCAATTGCTGGTGATTCGACGTGTGGTAACTGATCTTTGTATGCCAGTGGAAGTTATTGGTATGCCCATTGTCAGAGAAGCGGATGGCCTGGCCATGAGTTCACGTAATGCCTACCTGAATCTGAAAGAGCGCAACAAGGCACCTTTGATCTACGCAACGCTACAACGCGCTGCACAGCGTCTTCGAGAGTCTCCACATCAAATCCCGGCGATTGAAGCCGAAGGTATGAAAGCGCTGGAAAGTAGTGGTTTCAAACCTGAGTATTTTAGCGTTCGTCGCAGTGAAAATCTGGCAGAACCCAATGCGCTGGATAAAAAACTATCTATATTGACAGCGGCCTGGTTAGGATCGGCTCGATTAATTGATAATGTAAAAGTGCTGGTGGATAGTCAGTCAGAAAGCCAGTAAGTACTGTTAACTCCCGAAGTAATTAATCAATGCAACTTTGTCGGACGCTTGCTCAGTTTTCGCTGCAGGGTTCGTCGATGCATACCCAGTTGCCGGGCTGCAGCAGAAATATTCCCATCGCAATCCCCAAGTACTTTTTGTAGATGCTCCCACTCAAGTCGATCCAGCGATAATGGTTTATCTCTTACAAGAGCTGCGCTATTTCCACTTTCTGCAGTTAGTGCGGACATGATTTCATCAGCATCTGTAGGCTTAGTCAGGTAATGTACGGCGCCAAGTTTTATTGCTTCAACTGCAGTACTAATACTTGCATAACCGGTTAAAACAATAACCTTCATTGACGGATGAATTTTTAATAATTGCGGAATCAGTTCGAGGCCAGAACAGTCAGGCATACGTAAATCAACAACCGCAAATTCAGGTTTGATACTCTCTGCATAGGCCAGGGCTGAAGAGGCATTATTAGCAACTGAGGTTTGCATACCTCTGTTTGTAAATGCTCGGGCAAGTACCTGGCAAAAAATTTCATCATCATCGACAAGTAAAAGAGTCTTTTCTTTCATCACAGTATTTTACCGTTTATTTGCTAACAGTGAGCTTAATGGCAATTCAATTTTTACCAGAACGCCACCAACTTGCAAATTGCTCAAATCAAGTTTCCCGCCAAGTCGATTCAATGTTGTCTGCGCCAGAAATAAACCTATGCCAAGACCTTCCGTTTTTCCGGATAAAATTTCGTGACCAATTTTCTCTTTTGTCTTTGCTGAAAGACCGCTGCCGTCATCACGTACGCTGATATACAGGGATTGCTCAGTCCACTCACCTTCAATTTCTACTGAGTGAGATGACGCATCTGCAGCATTGTTAAGTATATTAATAACGGCATGGGTTAAGGTTCGATCTGCAATTATTTCTGGTATCGGTTCAATGCCATGCCAGTTAACTTTGAACTGGATATCTGAGCGCAGTTGATGCCATTCCTCTGATAATTGTTCCAGAAATTCGTCGACTCGCAGTACATGGCCTGAAATTGCCTGTAACTGACCTGCATCAGAGGCCATTTTTTCCAGGATATTCTTGCAACGATCAATTTGGCTACGAACCAGGCGTAGGTCCTCACCAAGCTCGGGAAGCTCGTCATACTGGTTCTCCATTTCCTTTACCAAAACAGCCATCGTCGATAAGGGCGTGCCAAGCTCATGTGCAGTCCCTGCGGCCAGTGTTCCCAGGGTCACCGCCTGATCACTGCGTAAAGCTTCCTCTCTGGCCTTTGCCAGTGCGGAATCTCTGTCACGAAGTGATCTGGCAATACGCGAGACGAAATATCCTACCAACAGCGCACTTAAAACGAAGCCATACCACATACCCCAGATATGCAGCTCAATTTCACTCTGTTGTGCATGATGGTGTGAAATTGGCACATTAAAAAACATTAAAAAGGTGTAACAACCAATAGCGGCAATTGTCAGGAAAGCGGTTATAGCAGCTTGCATACTGGCAGCTGCGAAAATGATAGGTAATATAAATAAAAATATGAATGGATTGGCAGAACCACCTGTGTGGTAGACAAGTAAAGTTAGGGCAATTAGATCAACAACGAGTTGCAGCAGAAATATCGGCTCAGATATAAGTTGTACCCTTTGTAAATATAGCCAGGACAAAAGTGTGAACAAACCAAGTGCGGTGATGATGGTAACAATCAGCACTATTGGCAGAGTAATGCCGAGGAAATGCTGCATAAAGACCAATGCGATTACCTGACCGCTCATGGCAATCATGCGAATCAGTAGCAGGTATTTCAGGTTGTCATGCATGGAAAATCAATATTCGGTCTTTTTTAAATTATATAATGGAATAGATACTCCGGGCTGCGACTATTTGCCACAGTTGCAGTTAAATATTTTCAGTCTTCTTGTATCTTTCGCAATTAATGCAAGAAACAGGAGAGTTAGCTAACATGTCCGGCATACTTCATCGATAAGGAATAAGCAAAACCCGTGAACAAAGAGATTACCGCCTGTGTCATTGTTATCGGAAATGAAATCCTTTCCGGACGAACCCAGGACCTTAATGTTGCCTACATAGGTAAGCGATGTGATGAGCTCGGGATACGACTTATGCAGACGCGCATTATTCCTGACGTGGAAGCGACTATTGTCGCAACCATTAACGAATGTCGCAGAATGTTCACCTATATATTTACCACCGGCGGAATAGGTCCGACTCATGATGACATTACCGCTGCGTCGGTTGCGCTGGCTTTTGCTAAAAAGATTGAACGAAGAGCAGAAGCAGTGGAGGTTATGGATAATTACTACGAGTCGGGGAAACTGACTGAGGCGCGGCTTAAAATGGCCGATGTACCAGCAGATTCTATTTTGATCGATAACCCGGTAAGTGCTGCGCCAGGCTTTCAGCTTGAGAACGTGTTTGTTATGGCTGGTGTCCCCATCATCATGCAGGCTATGTTTGAAGGGATTGTCGATCGACTTGCCGGTGGTAAAGCCATGCTGATGGAAAGTGTTGCTACAAATCTTGGCGAAAGCGCGCTGGCACTGGAGCTATCCCGATTACAGGACGCTTATACTGATGTCAGCATAGGGAGTTATCCTTACTTCAAAAAAGGCAAGGTGGGTGTCAACCTTGTCATACGTTCGATAGAGCAGTCCCGCCTTACACAATTGAAAAAAGAGCTGCAGCTTATGATTGAAAAACTGGGAGGCAAGATAGTCGATTAATACCCCCCGACATGGCTCAATTACGACAGAAAGTATGTAGTGCTAAAGCAGAAAGCCCATTTATCAGTGCTAATTTGGGTGACATTTCAGTTAAATCTGTATAATTACCCGGATAAATACAATAAAAACGCTGATCCAATAGCCTGGCGAGTTCGCCAGAACCCCGGAAACCCTAGATGTCAGATACTGCAATGAGAGAAAAGGACGTCCCTGTGCATGCCAATGCCGACAAAAATGTACCGCCTTGTGGTTGGTGGACAGAGCAGCATGCCGAATCGAAAAAAGATGCTGAAACTATCAACCAGGTTTTACATGATTTGAGAAAGCCTGTTTATGTTATTGACGAAAAAGAAAAGCAAGCGTTCACTAACAAAGGTAGGGTCGAACTTGGAGTTGAGCAAGCGCCAGATCAATCTTTGCCCCTGATTGCTTATGCTCCTGCCTTGAAACCCGCCCAGTTAGGCGATATTTCCTTCTGCAAGGACCACAACATCCGTCTTCCATACATGACAGGTGCAATGGCCAACGGCATAGCATCGGTGGAACTGGTAAAGGCGATTGCCTCGGCGGGTTTGCTTGGTTCATTTGGCGCTGCCGGTTTGATGGTTGATCAAATAGAAGAGGCTATTGTTGAGTTGAAATCAGCTCTCGGGGACAGGCCTTTTTGCTCCAATCTGATTCATAGTCCGAATGAAAAAGGTCAGGAACAGGCCGTTGTTGATATCTATTTAAAACATAATGTTCAGTTGGTGGAGGCTTCCGCCTACATGGCACTGACCCTGGCAGTGGTGCGTTATCGATTGCATGGTATTCATCGCGATCAGGCAGGCAATATCGTCACGCCCAATAATATAATTGCCAAGGCCTCGCGTATTGAAGTGGCGCAAAGATGGTTCAGCCCTGCACCGGAAAAATATCTAAAGCAACTGTTGGAAGCTGGCGGCATCAGCGAGGAACAGGCTGAATTGGCAGCATTCGTGCCAATGGCACAGGATCTGACAATCGAAGCGGATTCCGGTGGGCATACCGATAATCGACCGGCGATCACTCTGATCCCGACTATTATTGCCTTAAGAGATCGTCTGCAAAAGCAGCATAACTTCAAGATGCCATTACGAGTTGGCGCGGCGGGGGGCATTGCTACACCAGCCTCGGCGGCGGCGGCTTTTGCTATGGGTGCAGCTTATATAGTTACTGGCACGGTGAATCAGGCCTGTGTTGAGTCCGGCAGTAGCGATTTGGTACGACAAATGCTGACCGAGGCAAAACAGGCTGATGTGGCGATGGCACCGGCTGTCGATATGTTCGAAATGGGAGTAAAACTGCAAGTGCTGAAGCGTGGCACTATGTTTGCCATGCGCGGAAACAAGCTATACGAATTGTACAGAGCTTATGACCGAATTGAAGATATCCCGCAAAAGGAGCTCGAATCGGTGGAAAAGACGATCTTCAAGGCGTCAGCAGAGGAAATCTGGCAAAATACGCGGTCTTTTTTCCTGCAACGCGATCCGGCTGAAGTTGACAAGGCAGACAATGATCCGAAGCACAAGATGGCACTGATGTTTCGCTGGTATCTTGGCCTGTCGTCAAGATGGGCTAATGCAGGTGTAGAAGATCGGCAGGTGGACTATCAGGTCTGGTGTGGACCTGCGATGGGGGCATTTAATGAATGGGTAAAGGATACCGTTCTGGATGCACCGCAAAATAGAACAGTAGTGAGTGTCGCACTGAATATTATGTACGGTGCGGCGCTGGTAACACGTATTAATATGTTGCGTCATCAGGGAGCCAGGATATCG
>JABHFC010000086.1 GCA_018676275.1 Gammaproteobacteria bacterium
CCTGTCGCTATTTTGACCTGGCAGCATGACCTCATCAAAACCTGGACGAGGTCGTGACGCTCTGACATTCGCAGCGAGCTCCGTTGCGTCATTTAGAAACTGTTCCGTGGATACAAACAAATCGGGACGGATGGCGATAAATGTCATGCTTCTGATTCTCGGATTATCGTTTTCGATCTTTCCGCCGAGAAATGGCCGTGCCATCAGGTCCATCATCAATGACAGGCCTGCGCCTTTGTGTCCGCCAAACAGGGTGACAATCCCCTCGAGTACCTCGTCAGGATCGGTTGTAGGCAGACCCTCCTTTGACAGAGCACTTCCTTCGGGCAATTGGAATTTTGCTTCCCTGGCAGTTCGAACTCCGGCCCGGCTGCCAGCACCACCACCCAGGCTTGAAAATGACATGTCGAGTACAACCGGGTCATCGTTGGTTGGCACAGCAATTCCGGTTGGGTTCGATGCCATAACTTGCTCCATACTACCGTAGGCTGGAAAGTCTATGTAACCACCGACACTGAAATTTATCCCAATCAAACCTTGTTCCGCTGCTCTTCTGGGGTTAAAACCAGCGCAGCAAAACGGGGCACGGTTGTTGGCACCAACAATAGCCACGCCAGAGGCGTGAGCCTTGTCAATCGCAATATCCATCGCACGACGTGCGACTGCGGGTCCTGCATTATTGTTACCGTTAATAAATGCAGATATCGGGGTATCCTTTACAGTTTCTATTGGACCTAAGGCGCCTTCCAGCATGAACTCCAGGTACAACATAATTATTGACGCCCCATGTGTGTTGATTCCCCTACATTGAGCATCAACAAATTCATCTGTACAGGCATCGACTTCTTCATCAGAAAATCCTTGAGTGCTCAAGACCTGAGTACAGAGTTCAGTGAACTCCGTGACGGATATTGATTGCGTCATCAGTAAGTACCTCTGCAATGAAACTGAAGGTTAAACCAGTGACTACAAGCACCAGCGTAAAAAAACAAACCGGCTTTTGCCGGTTTGTTTTTATGAATAACTATTTTACTCTTACAGATCATGTATAAATAATTGCTCAATCAATCGGTTTAGGTTTGTCAATATAATATCCTTGTGCATAGTCAACACCGATTTCTTCGAGCTTTTTCATTATTCCTGCATTTTCTACAAATTCAGCAATAGTTTTTTTACCCATTACCTTGCCAATTTCGTTAATTGATTTCACCATCGCAAAGTTAATAGGGTTGGTATCAATATCTTTGACAAAAATACCGTCAATTTTCAGATAATCAACGGGTAGGGATTTCAAATAAGCGAATGATGACAAGCCGCTACCAAAATCATCCAGCGCAAATAAACAACCAAGTTCTCTTAATGTTTCAATAAAATTTCGTGCATCAGAAAGATTTGCGATAGTTGCTGTCTCTGTTACTTCAAAACAAATTTTTTCCGGAGGAATATTTGACTCTTCAAATCTTTTTACTAAATCAGCTAAAAATTTTTCATTGCCAAGACTTAAACCCGACAGATTAATTGCACATTTTGACAAGTTTTCAAGATGGTTGGGATTATTCAACAACCATTTAAATGCATTATCTATGACCCAGCGATCCAGTCGCTGAGACAGGTGATATCGTTCAGCAGCGGGTAAAAATAATCCTGGCGATATAAACTGGTCTTCATCACCTCTCATTCGTAACAATAATTCATAGTGTTCGCGATGATTCTGATCATCTGATCCGACAGCGACTATGGGTTGTGCAAATAAACAAAAACGGTCGTTATCAATTGCCTGGTTGATTTGCGCTACCCATTGCATCTCACCATGTAACATTGTTAATGTTTTGTCATCGTCATGAAAGGTGTGTACACGATTACGACCTGCACCCTTGGCAGCAAAACATGCAGAATCTGCTTGCTTCATTATTTCGACTGAATTCTTGGACTTCTTATTTATAGGAACCAGACCAATACTTACGCTGATAGTGAAGCTTTGATCTTCCCAAATAAATCGGTAATCATCTATCAGCTTGAGAATTTTGTTACCAACTTTTTTAGCCTGTTCCGAGGTACAGTGCTCCAACAACACGACAAACTCGTCTCCTCCTAATCGTGCAAGCGTATCTCGTTTCCATACTTCCTCTCGTAACAAAGCGCCTATTTGTTTTAACAGTTCATCGCCTGCAATGTGACCGCAATTATCATTGATCACCTTGAACTGATCCAAATCCAGATAAAATAGTGCGGACTCAGATTGCTCAACACGACAAGCTTCCAGAGCGTGCTCTAATCTACGTTCAAACTCATGTCGATTGATTAAACCAGTTAAAGTGTCATGACTTGCCTGGTGTGAGAGTTGTTCAGACAGGTTACTTCGTTCGGTAACATCTCGCGCATTGACTATGCCGCGCTGCTTCCCTTCTTGAGTAATTGTAGTAGTGCCAACGGCTTCAAGTAAACGCCAGCTGCCATCCTTATGTAGAAATCGGGCGGTTTCAGAAAATGTTACCTCAGGTTCGGAAAAAGCCTGAGCAAACCTGGCAACAACGACTTCCATATCTTCTGGATGAACCAGCTCAAATACATTGTTTCCAATTCTCTCTTCAGGCTTGTAACCAAGAATTCGTTCGAGTGATGAACTTTCATAAACGACAGTACCGTCTTCTTCAAAAACAGCAATAATATCGTTTACGTTTTCAATTAATGATTGAAAGTAGGATTCACTTTCGTGAAAGAGCTGTTCCGCTTTCTTACGTTTTTCTTTTTCAAACTCAATTACTTTATTTTTCGAAAGTAATTTCGTTCGTTTTTTCGCCACGTTTTGCTCCAGTTTTCTGCGAGCAAAATCGTTATTGTCACTGAATTGCTTATAGGCTAAATGCGCTTCAATTCGAGCACAAATCACAGGCAAGTCTATCGGTTTTGCCACGTAGTCATTTGCACCCATAGAAAATGCTTTCAGAATATCATCACTGTCATCTCGTACAGAGACCATTATTACCGGTAGTCCTGACATAGAATAACGTTGTCTGATTTCTTTAAGCACTTCAAAACCATCCATCTTCGGCATGACTATATCGAGAAGCACAAGGGTAAATTGAGATTCATCCAGTAACTGAAGTGCTTGCTCACCTGAGTCTGCTGTAATTACTTCATGACCTGAATTATTTATAACGCGTTTGAGAATATTACGAGTTGTACTTTGATCATCGACGACCATAACTCGAGTTTTTGACGGAAGTCTCTGGTAGGATTTATCTTGATCCGTCGAATTTGTGGCGATCATTTTTTATTCCTTAAGTATTTCCCGACCCGAATTGTTCTCACCCAGCGTAAGTATAACTGACAAACTATTCGATTTTAAAGAATATTTAGGAAAGAGGAGATAATTTCCTATTAGATTTTATTATAATCTTAACTTCTAGAATTTTTCTTCATCTAAATAATCCGTCCCGCCAAGGTGTTTCTCTACATTATTGTTATCTATTAGTGGCATATCATCATCTCGTCGTTATATCATCGTTGCGGGGTGTGAAAACTATAACTGTTTCAAATTAGCGGAGCAAAATTCTCCCTATAAGCGAACATCGGGAAATAACTATCATGCAAATAAAATATTGTTTTGTTCAATTACATATATTGATATTAACGCTAATAGCAATACCAGTATCTGGTGATGAGCCATTAACAACGCAGACTGTAATAGAATCATCATCTATTGCAGATTGGCGAACACCTGATCCAGCCAATCTCTTATATATGCAACTGGATGATGGTCAGATCATATTTGAACTGGCACCGGCATTCGCGCCGAATCTTGTTGAGAATATTCGACGACTTGTTGCAAATCATTATTTCGATAGTTTATCGATAATTCGTTCTCAGGATAACTATGTTGTGCAGTGGGGAGATCCGGCGGCAGGCTCTGAAAATGCAAAAACGTTAGGGGGTGCCAAAAAGGAACTCGAACCAGAATTTTATCGTAATCGAGCAGGCTTAAATATTACGAAACTGGATAGTCAGGATGCTTATGCAGACGAAGTTGGTTTTGTCGATGGTTTCCCTGTGGCCAGTGATAAGAATCGCGCATGGTTAACCCATTGTTATGGGATGTTGGGAGTAGGGCGGGATTATGCTCCAAACAGTGGTAATGGCGCGGAACTATATGTAGTAACAGGCCATGCACCACGACACCTGGATCGCAATGTCACAATAATTGGTCGGGTATTGATGGGTGTTGAATATTTATCAAGCTTGCCACGTGGAACAGGCGAACTGGGTTTTTATAAAACCGAAAAAGAATATGTGAAAATAAAATCTATCCGGTTCGGTAATGAGGTGAAAAAGTCAGAGCAACTAAAGATTGAAGTAATGCGCACTGATACACAGGCTTTTACTAATTTTGTTAAGGCACGTACCTATCGACGACATGCATGGTTCGTTGATCCCGCTGGACGAATTGAATTATGTAACGTAAGCGTTCCTGTACGGATGAAAAAGGAATAAGTTACTTTTTGTATCGTCACTAATATTGTCGAATAAAAATAATGTCAAAAGAAAAAGCTTTACCGTCAGAAAGTGACAAGATAAATATCTCGCATTACATACTGCTTGGTATGCTAACTACACTTAATGTGCTTAGTATTGTTGATCGACAGTTGTTAAGTAGTTTTGCAAATTATGTCGTTCCTGATTTGAATCTAAGCAATACCGAGTTTGGTCTTCTTACCGGCTTGATGTTCATGGTTTTTTATTCATTTATGGCTCTGATCATGGGAGCTCTTGCAGATATTTATAATCGACCACGATTAATATCGGCAGCAGTATTTCTCTGGAGCTTGTGTACGGCTGCATCCGGTGCTGCAAAAGGTTTTGTTAGCCTCGCTATTCCGAGAATGCTTATTGGCGTTGGAGAATCAACCCTTGCACCCTCAGCTATATCCATGTTGGCGGATAAATTTCCAGCTGCGAAAAGAGGCTTTGCTACGGGCTTTTACTATACCGGCGTTTCATTTGGTTTTGGTGCGAGCTTACTGATTGCCGGGTATTTGGGACCAGTACTGGGATGGCGTATGTGTTTTTATCTGCTCGGTGGTATCGGAATTGTACTTTCCATAGCGATATTGTTTATCACCGATGTACCACGTCGACAGTCA
>JABHFC010000087.1 GCA_018676275.1 Gammaproteobacteria bacterium
CCTGGTGATGAGCTGCCGATAATTCAAAGCTTCCCTGTTAATGTCTTCAAGTACTATTTGTTTATAATTATGCAGTTTAGCTGCTTCCAGAACAGCTGAGAAAACTGTTTTTTGATGATCATAAGTTGTATAAATTAACTTATACATAATTCTTTGCAGTATCAGGGCGGCAGATTTTCTTCTTGCATGACCCTGAATACTTTCAGGAATGGAGACTGTTTCTGGAGGTAAGACTGTAATACTTATACGTGGAAACCAAACTACATTCCCACGACCTTTCATGTATGAAAAAGGGCTGTGTTGGCATCCATCAAGGGCAATTGGCAAAATTGTTGCGTTGGCTTTATCAGCAACCAAAGCAGGTCCTTCATAGATTTTCATTAGTGAACCGGTAGTTGTAATACGGCCTTCCGGAAAGATTACAGCTTTGTTATTTTTACGGATAAATTTGATCATCGATTTGATCGATAAAGGACTGCCGGGATCCATAATGAACAAATCAACAAATCTCAGGAACGGCTTAAATTTTCCATTACTTGCAATCTGTGTGTTTATTGCAAATGTTGGTGTTTCAGGTAGCCATGCATAGAGCAAGAGACCGTCGAGCAAGGAGGTGTGATTGGCAACAATGAGCGCGCGCTCACCGGTATCATGATAATGCTCCATGCCACTAACTTTGACGCCATAGAGAAGACGAAGCAGGCAGCGCAATAAGAATTTAGCCAGTTTTATCATCCGGTTATTTTACGGATTTCAGAAGATATACGCGAGCTTCCTATTGAGCGGCCAAAATAGAAAGTTTTTAAATAACTGGCAGAAAATTATACGCCCGTTATTTTGCTGTTACCGTTCTGTATTAGAAGTTGCTGACCAGGTTTGAGATGGTTTTTCCTGGTGATACCATTCCAGGCGAGTAGTTGCTTAACTGTGACGTTGTGGCGTCTGGCAATCAGCCACAATGAATCGCCCTTTTTGACGGTATAATTGATCGAATTGGCATTAGTGCTTTCATAATTGACAGGAATAGCCTTCGCGGTTTTTGTTTCCTTTGCGGTAAGCCAAAGATTTAATTTCTTACCCGGCCGGAGAATGCTGCGAGAACTTATTCCATTCCAGCTACATAGCTCTTTAATACTAACACCGTACTGTCGGCCGATATCCCATAAAGTGTCACCACGGCGCACAGTGTAAATATGATTCTTGCCGTCGCCGGATTTTTTTAAGCCTCTGTAACGTCTTGAGTCCAGGCTGAGGGTGTAGTGCTTAAGAGGATGTTTCGAACTGGGGATCAGCAACGATTGTCCTTCGCGAATAAGAGTATTGCGAATTTTATTGGTTTGTTTCAATGCACTAACACTGGTGTGATATTTTCGAGCAATCAATCCGAGACTTTCGCCGCGCTTGATAATATGCCGTTTCCAGGTGATACGCTCCGCATCAGAAAGTTTTGCAAGTTCAGCCTTAAAGGATTCACTCTTAGCTATGGGAATAAGAAGTCTGTGCGGTCCCTCAGGATCAGTTGCCCAGCGATTGAAAGCTGGGTTAAGAGTATAAATCTCATCCATACTGAGATCAGCGAGCTGCGCAGCTGTAGCCAGATCCAGTTGTTCTCGCACGTCTACTTCAGAGAAATATGATTTGTTTTCTATAGCCTGCCACTTCACCCCGTATTTATCCGGATTAGCCAGTATCTCGGCAATGGCGAGAAGGCTTGGGACATAACCCCGGGTTTCACGAGGTAGTCGCAGTGACCAGAAATCGGTAGGTTTCCCCGCTTTTAGATTGCGGGAGATAGAACGACCTACATTCCGTTCACCTGTATTGTAGGCAGCCAGGGCATGCAACCAGTCGCCTTTAAATTCTTTATTTAACTTATCAAGATATCTCAATGCGGCGTCGGTGGCAGCGACGATATCGCGACGACCGTCATACCACCAGTTTTGCTTAAGGCCATAATGCCTGCCTGTACCGGGAATAAACTGCCAGATACCGGATGCATGGCTACGAGAATAGGCAAAAGGGTGATAAGCACTTTCGACGATGGGTAATAAAGCCAGCTCAACTGGCATATCACGTTTTTCCAACTCTTCGACAATATGATACAGGTAGGGTCGGGCGCGTTCCGAGACGCGATCCAGATATGCCTGATGTCTCGCATACCAGGATACTTTGGCTTTAACACTGGCCTGATTAATATGGTTGTGTAAAGACAGCTTATCCCTTATTCGCAACCAGACATCATCATAGACAGGCGCTTCGACGACTTTGGATTCTTGTAAGGCCGCACTGCTGTTCTTTATTGCTTTCTTCGCAGGAAAATCAGTGCTTTGCGTAACAGATATTGCAGCGGGAGCTGTATCAGAGATAGAAGCGTCTGCTTGACGTTCGGGAAGAGTGTTACAGGCCGCCAGATTCAGAGCGATTATTATTGTCGTAAAACGCAATTTCAGCATGGCGCAATGCTAGGGATGTCAGCCAACAGGGTCAAGTATTAAAAGGGAAAAAATTAAAAAAAACAGGGAATAAGCGTAGATAAGTCATGCTTTACCAAAGATCGGATGAAAATGCCCCCCGGACTATGGCAAGATTCAGTCTGAAATGTCTTCATTAATCTAAATGTGGGGAAGGCACATATTCTATGCCTGAAAAAATAAATATTGCTGATGACAGCAGTACTGCTGGAGAGAAACTCAGGCAGTGGTTGTCCAGACCTCTTGGTCAATCGTTGCAAAGTGAGGAGCAAAACAGAATAAGCAATATATTGCCAAAATTGTTTGGTTATCACGTATTACAAATTGGAGATTTTGGTGAGCTTGATCTTCTCGAAAGCAGTCGTATTTCGCACAAGATAAGGATGTTATTTAACCCTTGTGAGGATACTGATTCTGGCTGTACTTTGCTTGGTGATGAAGAGAGCCTCGCGATTGCTTCGCACAGTATGGATGTCGTGGTTTTACCGCATGTACTCGAGTTCGTATCCAACCCCCACAAACTTCTGCGCGAAGTTGAAAGAATATTGATAGGTGAAGGTCATCTGGTACTGACAGGATTTAACCCATGGAGTTTGTGGGGTTTGTGGAGATTATTACTGTTGTGGCGGGAAATGCCGCCGTGGAATGGACATTTTTATGCTTATACTCGTATTAAAGACTGGCTGTCTCTGCTGGATCTTGAATTAATACAGAATGAACGATTCTTTTTTCGGCCACCTTTGCAAAAAAAATCACTTATGCAGAAACTATTATTCTGGGAGAAACTCGGCAAATACTGTTGGCCCTTTTTTGGTGGTGTCTATGTTATTGTGGCAAAAAAACGTGTCGTACCACTTACACCGGTGAAGATGCGCTGGCATGCCAGACGCCAATTAATTTCTTCCGGTCTTATTGAACCCAGCGCGCGAATGCGTGAAAAACTCTGATGAAAGATAATCAAACACTAGTTGAAATTTTTACTGATGGTGCCTGTCGTGGTAATCCCGGCCCGGGTGGCTGGGGAGCTTTGCTACGATTTGCAGAAAATGAAAAGGAATTGCTTGGAGCAGAAGTTGAAACAACTAATAATCGAATGGAGTTGATGGCAGCTATAAAAGCATTGGAAGCATTGTCAAAACCATGCAAGGTGAGAGTTACAACTGACTCGGTTTATGTGAAAAACGGTATCACCGACTGGATAGATAACTGGAAAAAAAGAAATTGGCGCACAGCGAATAAGAAGGCGGTAAAAAATGTTGACTTGTGGCAACAACTTGATGAAGTGAGCGCTTTGCATAAAATTGAATGGTGTTGGGTAAAAGGCCATAGTGGTCATATCGAAAATGAAAGAGCTGATCAACTTGCGAATACAGCTATTGATAATATGCTGGACTCAGATTGAGTTATCCAGACATTAAATTTTTTCAAACTATTTTTATGTTTATAGCTAAGAGATTAAATCTGGAATTATGAGACAAGTTATCCTCGATACAGAAACAACCGGTCTGGAGCCGAAGCAGGGGCATCGAATCATAGAGATCGGTTGTGTTGAAATCATTAATCGTCGTAAAACTGATCGAATGTTTCATCAGTACCTGAATCCCCAACGTGAGATTGAAGATGGTGCTTTTGATATTCATGGATTGAGCAACGAATTCCTGGTAGATAAGCCACTATTCGCTGATGTAGCTCAGGAACTGATTGATTTTATAAGGGATAGTGAAGTTATTATTCACAATGCGCCATTTGATCTGGCATTTATTGATGCCGAGTTAAACCGTTTGGGTAAACAATGGGGCAAAACCGAAAATTATTGTCAGGTTCTTGACACTCTACCAATGGCAAGGGAATTACATCCAGGTCAAAAAAATAGTCTTGACGCCCTTTGTTCCCGTTATGAGGTAGATAATTCGCAACGTGAATTACATGGCGCATTGCTGGACGCGCGAATATTACTGGATGTGTATCTGGCAATGACACGTAGTCAGGCCAGCTTGCTACTGGATGATGAGGATAATAAAGACTCTGACGATGTAGAGACGCGTTTCAGGTTTACATCTGACAGAGCAGCTCTTAAGGTTATTGAACCAGATGAGGAAGAATTACTTGCGCATGCACAACGGCTCAAGCATATAGAAAAAGAAAGTGGCGGTAACTGCCTGTGGTTAAAAACGGAAAAGTGAGAGAACAAGGCGTAGCTAAATAATGCGAAGTGCTACGCCATTATGTTCTCAGGCTTCGGTAGAACTTACTTCCTGCACCATTGTTTGTAACTCACCCTTTTGATAGAGATCCAGCACAATATCGCAACCACCTACCAGTTCACCATTGATAAAAACCTGAGGGAAAGTCGGCCAGTTTGAAATTTGTGGCAGGTTAGCACGGACTTCCGGGTTAGCCAGGATGTCTACATATACGAATTCTGAATTACATGCCTTCAACGCTTCAGCTGTGCGCATGGAGAAACCACACTGGGGAGCTTCTGGCGAACCCTTCATAAAAAGTAGTATGGGGTTCTCAGCGATCGTGGTTTTGATTTGTTCAATTACATCCATTGGGTTCACCTCAAAATTCAATTGTTAATAATACCTGACTAAAACACTAGGGAATAGGAGTATAACCTATTCTTTCATCTTGAGTAAATGATTCCAGTGTCACAATCAAGCAAGATGAGATTGGGTGAAAATTCTCAGTCAGATCAGTATAATCACCGCAGTTTCATATAATTCTTATTATTCTTAACTTGGGGGCGAGGAAAATGAATCCACTTAAATCAATAACGGGCACGCTGGTACTGGGCTTTATTACAGCTATTGTAGTTATGGTGCTTGTTGGTAGTGGCAATCTGAACATATGGTCATTAGTTGTGTGGTTACACGTATTTGCTGGTGTTATCTGGATAGGCTTGTTGTATTACTTCAATTTCATACAGGCACCGGCTGTAGCGGAAGGCGCAGCAGATAGTGATGGACCCGGTCCAGCCGCCATCAATAAATATGTCGCACCGCGAGCTTTGCTATGGTTTCGTTGGGGCGCATTAGCTACCTGGTTGACCGGCGCATCTGCACTGGAATCAATGGGTGTAGGTATAATGAATGCATTTACCCTGCAACCGGGTGCTGTGATCATTGGCATTGGTGCCTGGATGGGAACCATTATGCTGTTTAATGTCTGGGTATTAATCTGGCCTAACCAGAAAAAAATTCTGGGCATGGTTGAAGCATCAGATGATGAAAAGACAAAGGCTAAATTTGTTGCTTTGATGGCTTCGCGAACAAACACATTTTTATCCATCCCAATGTTGATGTGCATGGTTGGACAGGGGCACGGCTTACCGTTCTAAATAAATAACAATTAATAGTTCCTTGAGCCCGGCTCTTTGCCGGGCTTATTATTTCTGGAGCATGATTTTGTGACATCAAATGAGTAAATCAATTATGACAACTTACAATCGACTACCCGTGGCCTTCGTATCAGGTGAGGGCAGTTGGTTAATTGATGATAAAGGCGAGCGTTATCTGGATGCCCTCAGCGGTATTTCTGTGTGTAATATTGGCCATTCAAATCCGAAAATCACGGCCACGATATGTGAACAGGCAGGGCGCTTGATGCACACCTCAAATTTGTACGAGGTTCCTCTGCAGGCACAGTTGGCGGATCGTTTAATTGAGTTAAGCGGACTGGACCAGGTTTTTTTCTGTAATTCCGGTGCTGAGGCTAATGAAGCCGCAATCAAGTTGTGTCGTAAGTCAGCTAGTCAACGAGGAATGACTAAGCCCGTCATAGTTGTAATGCAGGGTAGTTTTCATGGCCGGACGATGGCAACTCTCAGTGCTACCGGAAATTCAAAAGTACATGAAGGTTTCTCACCATTGGTGCAGGGTTTTCATCATCTGCCTTATGATGATCTAGATGCTCTAAATGGATTGGTCGATCAGAATATGGAAGTCATTGCAGTGATGCTGGAACCGATACAAGGTGAAGGAGGAGTCGTCATCCCATCGGAAGGTTATTTGCGAGCAGTGAGAGAGATTTGTACAAAAAATAACTGGCTAATGGTAGTTGATGAAATACAAACAGGGATGTGTCGAACCGGGCTCTGGTTTGCCTGTCAGCATGAGAATGTTAGTCCTGATATTATGACTTTAGCCAAGTCTCTGGGTAATGGAGTGCCAATTGGTGCCTGTATTGCAAACACCGGAGCCGCAGAAGCTATGAACCCCGGTAGTCACGGCTCAACTTTTGGCGGTAATCCCTTAGCAGCCAGTACAGCGCTGGCTGTCATCGAATACATGACGGAAAATCATTTGCCAGAAAGAGTTAGTTACCTGGGTGAAATGATGTTGTCTCGTTTTCGAAAAGAATTAGGTGGTTTAGCAGAAGTAGTAAACATTCGAGGTAAAGGCCTGATGATCGGTATTCAGCTGGATCGGGACTGTGCGCAACTTGTAAAATTAGCTCTGGAAAGAAAACTATTGATTAATGTGACAGCAGCAAATGTTATTCGATTACTGCCGCCTCTGACCATGAGCGAAGAAGAGATGGACATAATTGTGAAAAATGTTAGTGAACTGATAATTAATTTTGTTAATGGATAGTTCGTGATGGCGAGACACTTTTTAACTTTGAATGATCTTGATGCCGCTGAGTTGCAGGCACTAATTGAGCGAGCCTGCGAATTGAAAAAGGAGTTTCAGGAAAAGCGCATGCTTCAAACGCGGCCAGGTATGGTTTTGGCGATGATTTTTGAAAAATCCTCAACCCGAACCAGAGTCTCTTTTGAAACAGCGATGGCACAATTAGGTGGTCATGGCATATTTCTATCACCAGTTGACTCACAATTGGGAAGAGGGGAACCGGTGGAAGATACTGCCAGGGTGCTGGCAAAGATGGTCAACTGTGTAATGCTGCGGACCTTCGAACATGAGAAACTGGAACGTTATGCAGAGTACTCAGATATCCCTGTTATAAATGGTCTGTCAGATACTTATCATCCTTGCCAGTTACTTGCCGATATGCAGACCTTTTATGAAATGAGAGGAGATATTTCAGGAAAGAAAGTGGCCTGGTTAGGCGATGGCAATAATATGTGCCATTCATATATTAACGCTGCCAAAATACTCAATTTCGATTTGAGCATAGCCTGTCCTGCAAACTACCAGCCTGATGCCGAGATTGTTGCCAGTGCGCCCCAAAATGTTAATACCGCCTGTGAACCACATGAAGCTGTAGCCGATGCAGATTTAATCGTAACGGATGTTTGGGCAAGTATGGGACAGGAACAGGAAACGGAAGAACGTTTGAAAGTATTTAAAGGATTCCAGGTAAATTCAGATTTAATGAAATTGGCAGCGGATGATGCCCTTTTTATGCATTGTTTACCCGCGCACAGGGGTGAAGAAGTTACCGCTGATGTGATTGATGGTGCTCAAAGCGTGGTGTGGGAAGAGGCAGGAAATAGACTGCACTCTCAAAAAGCATTATTGGAATTTCTGCTGCAGTAAATATGTTATTCGTATTAAACATCGTCGCCCCGAATATTTAAATGAATATCGTTTCTGCAGGGAACAACAAGTTTTGTATCTTCGATATTTCTTATAGATTGCATTCATTAAGTTTTGGCTCAGGTTAATACAGACATGCGTTTTCTGGTGAGTAATGATGATGGTTATCAGGCAATTGGCATAGAGTTGCTTGCTGCGGCTCTCGTTGAAACCGGTGATGTTACTGTAGTAGCACCGGATCGAAACCGAAGTGGTGCCAGTAATTCTCTGACTTTGGATTCACCCCTGTATGTAAAACAGGCAAAGAATGGTTTTTATTATGTTAACGGTACTCCAACTGATTGTGTACATCTGGCTATTACCGGTTTGCTGGAACATGAACCTGATCTGGTAGTAAGTGGCGTTAATGCGGGTGCGAATCTTGGCGATGATGTACTTTATTCAGGCACGGTCGCAGCAGCTATGGAAGGACGTTTTCTAGGTTGTCCTGCTCTGGCTGTATCCCTTGCAAGCGAAACCCCGGTACATTTTGACGCAGCGGTCAAAGTCGTCGTAAATATGATTAAAGCCATGTCTGCAAATCCAATCGCCAACGATCTATTGTTAAACATCAATATTCCAGACCTGCCATATGAACAACTTAATGAAACTCAGGTAACTCGTCTCGGTTATCGTCATAAAGCGGAACCTGCTATCAAAATGCATGATCCAAAAAACCGGGAAATATACTGGATAGGACCTCCAGGTGAGGGAGATGATGCCGGACCCGGGACTGATTTTTATGCGATAGAGGAGGGTAAAATCTCGATTACTCCTTTGCAGACAGACTTGACACGATACAATGCTCTCGATGATTTATCTGATTGGGTAAAAACGTTTGCGGTATGAATAAAGATTTTCAGGGTATAGGCATGACCTCTCAACGAGCTCGAAATCGTCTGGTCGAGCAATTAAAAAAAATGGGAGTTCGATCGGAAACGGTACTTGAGGTTATCAAGACAACACCACGACATATATTTGTCGATGAAGCACTGGCCAGTCGTGCCTACGATAATACGGCCTTGCCAATCGGTCACAATCAGACTATCTCTCAACCCTATATTGTCGCTCGAATGACAGAAGCTCTACTTGCAGATGGAATACCGGAAAATGTTCTTGAAATCGGTACTGGTTGTGGCTATCAGACACTGGTCTTGTCGCGTCTGGTGAAGCATGTTTACAGCATTGAGCGCATTGAAGCGCTTTTGTTTAAGGCAAGAGAACGTTTTTATGCGTTGAAGACACGTAACATAAGTGCTCAGCATGGAGATGGTAACCTGGGCTGGCCAGCCAGAGCACCTTTTGATGGAATAGTTGTATCAGCGGCTCCGATAGGTGTACCAGAAAAGTTACTTGAGCAGCTCGCAATTAATGGACGCTTGATCATTCCTGTCGGTAAGAGCGGTGGTCAGGAATTATTACAGATTACAAGAACAGAGGATGGTTTCGAAGAAAAACGTCTGGACTCTGTGAGTTTTGTGCCGATGCTGGAAGGGGTGGGCTAAAAACATGCACAAGACATTCAGGGCACTTTCCCGTTTGTCCTTTTCTTTAATTTTTTTACTATGTGCCTGCACCTCGCATGTTAAAGCACCTGTTGATAGCAGAAACAAAACTCCAAGCGCGGAAAAGCAGGCGAGTTACAGCCAAACTAACGGTTCCATACCATCCGCTGAAAAAAATCGTGATTTTCATCTGGTCGTTAAAGGCGATACGCTTTATTCAATTGCCTGGCGCTATGGTTATGATTATCGTGATGTTGCACGCTGGAATGATATTTCTACCAGTTATGTTATTTACCCCGGTCAGTTTATTCGTCTAAAAGCCGATCCCGAGAAGGTAAAGTTGTCGAAGTCAGCCACTGTCAGTTCAAAGAAGGGAAAACCGTCTGTATCAAAAAAAGCCAGTCCGCCAAAAAAGACAACGAGCAAGACAAACACCGGGAAGACACTAAAACAAGGTAGAAAATCAATCACCAAAGTGAAATGGCATTGGCCAACAACGGGCAAGTTGGTTAAATTGAATACTCCCACATCAAAGAAGGGCGTCGACATTTCCGGTAAAGCAGGACAAAAAATTACGGCGGCTGCTGATGGGGATGTAGTCTATAGTGGTAGTGGACTTCTGGGTTATGGAAAGCTTATCATCATAAAACATAATGATACTTTTCTCAGCGCATACGCGCATAACGAAAAATTACATGCAGGCGAGGGTGACAAAGTTAAAGCTGGTCAAAAAATTGCGACCATGGGCCTGGGAAACAAAGGTAGACCGATATTGCATTTTGAAATACGAAAAAATGGGACTCCAGTGAATCCTCTACAGCACCTTCCTAGAAAAAACTCATAAAAAGGCTGTGAAACAGATAGCAGGTCATAACTGATGTCAAAGCCAGGTCCACCAGATAAAAATACCCCTGATCAGGGAAAACTCGATGATGAAGAGCTTGAGCTTGAAGATATCGCCATTGAGGAAATAGAAGAAGAGATTACAGTACCTCTCACCACTAAAGACAACAATACTACTAAGAAGGCAAAAAAAACCGGACAAGCTGCTAGTAAATTGACGGAAGGTGAGCTTGATGCCACACGTTTGTATCTTAACGAGATTGGTTTTTCACCTTTGTTGACGGCGGAAGAAGAAGTATATTTCTCGCGCAAAGCATTACGAGGCGATGAAAGCGCTCGCAAACGTATGATTGAAAGCAATCTACGCCTTGTGGTGAAGATTGCACGACGTTATATGAATAGAGGACTTGCATTACTCGATCTCATTGAGGAGGGCAACCTGGGGCTGATTCGCGCAGTTGAAAAGTTTGATCCTGAAAGGGGATTTCGTTTCTCCACCTACGCAACCTGGTGGATTAGGCAAACCATCGAGCGTGGTTTGATGAATCAAACGCGCACTGTTCGTTTACCGATACATGTTGTGAAGGAAATCAATATTTATCTCAGGGCCGCCAGAAAACTGTCACAAACACTCGATCGAGAACCCAGTCCGGAAGACGTCGCAGAATTCCTTGATCGTCCGATTGAAGAAGTCCAGCGTATGCTCGGACTAAATGAACGAATAGCCTCTGTCGATGCGCCAACAGGCAGAGATTATGAAAAGTCTTTATTAGACACAATTCCGGATGAGCAGAATCCTGATCCCTCATTATTGTTGCAAAATAGTGACGTAAAAAAACATGTTGATCTCTGGTTAGGGCAATTGAGTGAAAAGCAATGTGCGGTTGTGGAACGTCGTTTTGGCTTACATGGGCGTGAAGTGTCAACGCTTGAAGAAATAGGTAATGAATTGGGAGTAACCCGTGAACGAGTCCGACAGATCCAGATAGAAGCGATAAAAAGGCTGCGGCAAATCCTGGAACGAGAGGGTTTTTCTGTTGATGCTTTATTTAACGAAGGCTAGATCATTCTTCAATCATCATCAATGCTGCGACAACCGGGCGGCCTTCATTAATAAGAAAATTATAAGAACGACAGGCGGCACCGGTATCCATAACCTCAAAACCAATATTCTGCTCAGTAATTGGAGCTATAACTGAATCCGATGGAAAGATCAGGTTCTTACCCGTTCCCAGTAATACGATTTCAGGCCCTAGTGCTATGATCTGTTCTAAATGGCTTGTAGCCAGTTCAGAGAACGACTGTGGGGACCAGTCAGACACTATTGTGTCATGGGAGATTAATAAACTGGATTGATAAATATTGCCGGCAATTGTGACTTGACCGATGTTGTAGGCGTCAATCTTGTTACTGACTCCAACGAAGCTATCTAATTCAATTTTCATAATGACAATCAGAAATAAACTTAAAAATTTTTAATATACAACTATAACGGAGATAGTAATTAACATGAAAATCATATTGTTAGGTCCGCCTGGTGCAGGAAAAGGTACACAGGCAAACTTTATCAAAGAAGTCTTTAATATACCGCAAATTTCTACTGGAGATATGCTAAGAGCTGCAGTCAGTGCCGGGACTCCTCTTGGCCTGCAGGCAAAAAAAATAATGGATGCAGGTGAATTAGTGTCAGATGAAATAATTCTTAACCTGGTAAAAGAAAGAATTAGTCAGGATGATTGTCAACAGGGATATTTATTCGACGGTTTTCCTCGCACGATCGTCCAGGCTGAGGGCCTGAAAAATATCGGTGTGAATGTCGAGTATGTTGTCGAATTACAGGCAGATGATAACGAGATCGTCAAAAGAATGAGTGGGCGTAGGGTACATTTGGCGTCAGGGAGGACTTATCATGTAATTTTTAACCCTCCCAAACAACCTGACATTGACGATGAAAGCGGCGAATCATTAATTCAACGTGATGACGACCAGGAAGATACAGTGAGAAAACGTTTGCAGGTTTACCATGAACAAACATCTCCTTTAATCGAATACTATTCTAAAATGGCGACTGAAGATTCGAATAATGCTTTAAAATACCTGCAAGTTAACGGCATGGGAGATGTGGAAGAAATAAAAAAAGAAATAGTTAAAGCGTTAAAACCGTAGAGATATAGACTAATTGAAATGAATAATTATGGTTTTATTCGGGCTTATTTCACAAAAAAAACAGTCAATAATTTACGAGATAATTCAGTTTTGATACATTTGTTAAAACGGTTTAAATTACGTTTTTAAAAATAAACTAGAATTATCTGAAAACATTACTATAATGATTTGCGTGTTGTGTTGTGTTGTTGTATATGGTTAAGCTGTTTCACATAAACTTAGGTTCTAGGGGAGTCTAAAAAATGGCAAAGAAGAAAGCAAAAAAACGAGCCACTAAAAAGAAGGTGGCTAAAAAGAAGGTAGCTAAGAGAAAGGTAGTTAAGAAGAAGGCTACTAAGAAAAAGGCCACCAAGAAAAAAGCTACTAAGAAAAAGGCCAAGAAGAAAGCTACTAAGAAAAAGGCCACCAAGAAAAAAGCTACTAAGAAAAAGGCCACCAAGAAAAAAGCTACTAAGAAAAAGGCCAAGAAGAAAGCTACAAAGAAAAAGGCCACCAAGAAAAAGGCCACCAAGAAAAAGGCCAAGAAGAAAGCTACAAAGAAAAAGGCTACAAAGAAAAAGGCTACTAAGAGAAAGGCCACCAAGAAAAAGGCTACTAAGAGAAAGGCCACAAAGAAGAAGGCCACAAAGAAGAAGGCTAGAAGAAGCGCCAAAAAAAAATAACTCTTCGCCATTGACTGCAGCCCAACGCGATAATGCACGTAGACGTGAAGCTAGGGCAGCAATAAAAGCAAAAAGAGAGCGGCGCAGGGCTCTGGCCAGGAAACTGGTTGGATAAGCGTAAACAGAGTGTTTTCGCTGTCTTCAGGCCTTATCAAAGAATCAAGGCCCCACTATGTGGGGCTTTTTTTATGGATACAGATAAGCTATGGAGTTAGTGCATAATTATCGGGATCAATCAGAAATTCGTAGGTGGCGAATGGGTATGTTGCAGTGTTTCACTGGGATAAGAATTGATCTTGTTGGTAATATCAACCTTCCAACTCACGACTCGAAATTAGATGTCAACAAAGTCGTCTTCTGCTAAACAAAAGTCAGGAAGAGACAAAAAGGAAAAAAGGCGATTGCCTGTTTTTCTTATCTTTCGAATACTTGTTGTCGCTGTTTGCATTTTGTCAGTCTGGTTATTGTGGCTTGATCATCGAATACGAACAGAGTTTGAAGGAAAGCGATGGTCACTTCCTGCAAGGGTTTATGCAAGTGCCCTGGAAGTCTATGTCGGTCAAAACCTGTCAATATCAGAGTTTGAAAAAGAATTAAGAGCAAGCGGTTATCGTAAGCAGGCTAATACAATAAAACCTGGCCAATATCGACGTGATAAAAATAGTATTGAGTTATTCAAAAGATCTTTCGTGTTTTGGGATGGTGAAGATAGTAGTAAACATCTACAGGTAAATTTTAAAAAAAACAGAGTAAACAACATTCGTAAGTTGCCAGAGGGGAAATCTCTAGGTGTATTTCGACTAGAACCACAAATCATTGGCAAAATTTACCCCCGACACAATGAAGATCGTGTATTACTTCCTTACAGGGATGTACCACCGAGACTCATTGATATCCTGGTGGCAGTCGAAGATAGACACTTCTTTTCGCACTCTGGGCTGGACTATCGAGGTATTGCACGTGCTTTCTATGTCAATCTACGTCAAGCAAGGATAAGTCAGGGGGGCAGCACACTCACCCAACAACTGGTAAAAAATTTCTTTCTTACCCACGAAAGAACCTATTGGCGGAAATTCAATGAAGTAATTATGTCTTTACTTCTGGAAAGACGATATTCCAAAGCAGACATATTATCTGCCTACATCAATGAAATTTACCTGGGACAACATGGTGTTCGCGCAATACATGGTTTTGGAACTGCGGCTGAATATTATTTTTCGAAACCGTTAAAAGAACTGGATATTGAGCAATTGGCCTTATTGGTAGGCTTAGTTAAAGGCGCGTCTTATTACAATCCTTACAAGCACCCAGAACGAGCATTAAAACGTCGTAATCTCGTATTACAGTTAATGCAGGAGCAAAACTACCTGGATGCAGCGCAACTGGAAATCGCACAATCAAGACCATTGGGTCTTTCGAAGAAACCAGTCTGGAGACGAGCGAAATACCCCGCTTTTCTTGACATAGTAAAACGCCAGTTATTACGTGAATATGAATTGAAAGATTTACGCAACGAAGGTCTGCGTATATTTACGACTTTAGTTCCTGCTATCCAGGACAAAATTGAAGTGGCAGTGCAGGGACAATTACAGAAACTGGAAAAACAGAAAAAACTAAAAACAGGTAGTCTGGAGACAGCAGTAGTAGTGATGAATGTGAGCAGTGGTGAAGTACTTGGTTTAATTGGGGGCAGGCAGCGTGAGAAGGTTAATTTTAACCGCGCAATTGATGCTAAACGACCAATTGGCTCCCTGATAAAACCTGTGGTTTATTACACAGCACTTAGCAAACCGTCGCAATTTAACCTTCTAAGCAGGGTTGATGATTCAGCCGTTTCAATCAAACAGAGTGACAATAGCTTCTGGCAGCCAAGAAATTATGATCGCCTTACACATAAGAATGTAACTTTGATTGGCGCCTTGTCGCATTCTTATAACCAGGCAACGGTCAGGTTGGGCTTACAACTCGGTCTGGATAAAGTAATAGGAATTTTGCGACAAATGGGCCTTAAAAAAGAAATTGAAAGCTATCCCTCAATATTGCTAGGTTCGATTGAGATGAACTCTCTCGAAGTTGCACAGATATATCAGAGTTTTGCTAATGGTGGATTTCAGGTTCCTTACAATAGTATCCGTGAAGTCCTCAACAATGATGGTAGCTCTTTACAACGACATGCTTTGGAAATGAATCAGGTCTTACAACCGGCACCAGTTTTTTTAACCAATTTCTCAATGACACAAGTAGTCGAAAATGGCACGGCTCAGGGTTTATTACATATGATGCCCGGATTCATGCCACTTGCGGGCAAAACCGGAACGACAAATGATTTGCGCGATAGCTGGTTCTCTGGTTTTGGAGACGAAATACTTGGTGTCGTCTGGGTTGGTCAGGATGATAATGAGTCAACTAAATTGACTGGTGCGAGCGGCGCCATGCGTGTCTGGGCCGAGATGATGAAATCAATAAAAATAGTGCCTCTGGACCTGATCGCGCCTGAGGATATTGACTGGATCTCCATACAGGGTAATTCTTGCAAAAAAAATCACTCAATACCTTTTGTTCGAGGATACAAACCCGAACAAAGGGGCTGTGAATGATACATTTGTTCGCAAATCTTTTTCGAAATGACATGAAACCTGAGAGAAGGTTCTTATTGGTATTCTCTTTATTGTTGATCTTACAGGCATGTACATCTCCTACCAGACCGGTTAGTGCTCCTGTACCGGTGGAAGATCGCTCTGTTAAGAATGAGGAAGACAATTTAGAAGGCTATCCCTCAGATAATGATCGCGAAATGCAAGCAGGGTCAAGCAATCTACCTGGTACAAAAAATGGACGTAGTCAAAATGCTGAAAGTCAACCAATGGTGGTGGCTCTTCTGGAAGATGTCGAAGTTAGAATAAAATCAGGAGATCATGCCAGCGCAGCAGCCACACTCGAAAGAGCACTACGACTGGAACCCAAAAACGCAATGCTTTGGTATCGTCTGGGCTTGATTCGCTTGAAACAAAAGAACTGGCAGCAGGCGATAAATCTAGCGAAAAAATCCAATAGTCTTTCTGCAGGTGACTATGCCCTTCAATCAGACAATTGGAAATTAATCGCCAATGCTAATTCGGGGGCGGGAAATATTAAAGCGGCCCGACTGGCTACTGAAATGGCAGAGAAAATTGAAAAAAGTAGATAATTACAGTTTTAAATTATCTGTATTTTAAGCGCCCCTAGCTGAATCATTCGGATAATGGTAAAAAAAATCATATAAAAATTTGTACGAATGACTTATTATTATTCTATTCAGGAAAATGACTCAGCTGTATATTTCCATCCCTTTTCTACTGGCTCGTCTGCATTTATTCCCGCTTTCAATTTTAGCTGCTTAAAAAAGTTATCTGCCCCAGGTAATGACTCCCAAACCGCAGGTAAAAAAGTTGCTTTCCTGGAATCTTTCATAATGGTCAGTCCATCTTTTCCCGGAATTATTTGACTAAGAAGATCGGCTTCTGATTCAAATGAAATAGCTTTTTGTGGAGTCAGCACTGAGATACTCAAATGAATATTTTTGAACTCTTCCTGGCTTAAGGGTTTAAATCTTGGATCTCGAAAGGCCGCACTAAAGGCATTTTCAGCAATACTTGTCACCAGGGGCTGGAATGCTTCAGTGTTGCCGATGCAACCGCGAAGCTGATTATTTATTTTCAGCGTCACAAAACTTGCTCTCACTTCGCAAAGCTCTCCTGAAAAGTCATCAGGACTTACTTTATGAGGTCTCGAGCTTTCAAATCCACAGGCAATACTTTCTCTGGCGATATCCAATAGCTGTTCTCGTTGTTTTTTATCAAGCATTTTTTCTTCAAGTATTGACCAGGCACCATAACCAACGACTCTGTCCCGGTTTCCAGCTGTGTCACCAGAATTACACAATCCCAGTCGTTGTATCTGTAATCCTCGTTGTTTAGCAAGGCGTAACAAGCCGTTCATGGGTCTACAGCCGCAGGCCTGCTCAGAGTTTATTTTGCTAATCTCCATTTTTTCAATGGCTGCAGATGTGGCCGAATCAATTTGTTGAGATTTGGAATATTCATGAAAATGGCTTAGGTCTGAACTGACGACTATCAGGGTTTCATTACCGCCCCAAAGTAACTCAAGTACTTCTGCCACTTGTTCAGGAGTCGCGTCCCCAACAACAAGGGGTAGTACGGTAAAATGATTCAGACACATTTGCAGAAATGGCAGTTGGATTTCGATACTGTGTTCCTGTGCGTGAGCTTCATCGGAAAAATGAACTTGCTGTAGATGTTTTATCTGATTCACGCCCTGTAAATCAATGTCAATTTCACCTAGTGGGGTGGTAAACGCGGAAGATTTGGGCAGAGCCATGCCTTTGACAAATACCCGGTGAGCCGGTCCAAGTAGAATTACTCGCCTGATATCATCTCTAATTCGGCTAAGAGATGCATATGCTTTGGCAGCAGTCGATCCTGAATATATATAGCCGGCGTGGGGTGCAATTATTGCCTTGGGTGAGTCCGCGCGCGAATCAACCGCATCTAACATAAGCGATACGGTTTCACGTAATGAATCAGCATCGGCAGGATAAAAACTGCCAGCAAGTGCTGCAGGTCTAACCAGTCGGCCTAATTCAGATAAGCGAATATTTGAATTAATAAGTGACATATTTATCTTCAAGTCGATTTTGGTCTAAAGTATAGAATCTACCTGAAGATATTGCAGCCACTACTATGCCTGAATTAAATGAATATACAGTCAATACACGTTATTGGCATACCCTCGATGATGGGCGAGTGCAGTGCGATATGTGCCCAAGGCTATGTAAATTACAGGAAGGTCAGCAGGGGCTTTGTTTTGTGCGTGCCTGTCAACAGGGCAAAATCGTGCTGACGAGTTATGGCAGGTCAAGCGGGTTTTGCGTTGACCCAATTGAGAAAAAACCACTAAATCACTTTCTACCAGGCACACCGGTACTATCGTTTGGGACAGCAGGATGTAACCTTGCATGTAAATTTTGCCAAAACTGGGACATTAGTAAGTCAAGACAAACAGAAACTCTGTCTGATGCCGCTCCACCTGAGAAACTTGCTGCGGTGGCTAAGGAAATGAACTGTCGTTCAATTGCTTTTACCTATAATGATCCTGTAATTTTTCATGAGTATGCCATTGATGTAGCCAGAGCCTGTCGGGATTCAGGTATAAAGTCAGTTGCAGTGACAGCAGGATATGTATGTGAGGAACCTCGTCGTGAATTTTATTCCTATATGGACGCAGCCAATATTGATCTAAAGGCTTTTACAGAACGATTTTATAAATACGTTACTGGCGGTCAATTACAACCCGTGTTGGAAACCTTGCTCTATCTAAAACATGAAACACAGGTCTGGTTTGAGATCACTACGCTTTTGATTCCTGATGAAAACGATTCTGAAGAAGAAATTAACTTAATGAGTCAATGGATAATAGATAATCTTGGTCCTGACGTACCTCTGCACTTCACTGCCTTTCACCCTGATTGGAAGATGAGAGATAAAAACAATACAGCTCCTGTGGTTTTAACAAGATCACGTCAGATTGCGCGTTCTAATGGCTTACGTTATGTCTATACCGGTAATGTTCACGATGTTGCGGGTGGCAGTACCAATTGTCATGAATGCGGTGAGACTTTAATAGCTCGTGATTGGTATGTACTTCAGCAATGGCAGCTTTCCGGTCAAGGCGCCTGTAGCAATTGTGGCACTACTTGTGCAGGGGTGTTTGAGAGTGAACCAGGTAATTGGGGTGCCAAAAGACTACCCATCCAAATTGGATGAATACGTGAGTCGGAATAGTTATAGATAACTAAAAGCCGCTAATGGCAGAGAAAGTCGGCGAACATTATTTTTTCCAGGTTTGTGTCTGAACATTGTCCTGATAAGTATCAAGAGTAGAACGCAGGGTTTCCTGTTGGAAGAATTGTTTTTTCAATTAGTAAATTCAACAATCTGAACCTTGATAATCACCACTCGGCGAGGTAGTATGCGCCTCCGTTGATGCGGGGTGGAGCAGTCTGGCAGCTCGTCGGGCTCATAACCCGAAGGTCGCAGGTTCAAATCCTGCCCCCGCTACCAAATTTAGTAAGGTGCAGTAATTGGTAAAATGCCCTCCGCGCATTGCGCATGTCGGGCTCGGTTGCTTGACAACTGGCGAAGGTCACAGGCTTAAATTCTGGCCCCGCTACCAAATTTTGTATAGTAAAGTGATTAGAAAAAGATACAGGCTGAAGTACTGAGCTTGTAACTAAGCGACTTTAGCAAGGCCCCTGATGGGGCCTTTTTTCTAGGCACAGGAAAATTATTGGTTGAGACTGATAATTTGCTTATAAATTGGCAGAATTGCTGTAAATAGCTATAATTGCCAGAATATTTGAGGAGTTTGTAGAAAGTGGGCCGCGTGCCCATTTTTTTTTAGGTCAATGTACAGGCAAAATCAAACATTGGTGGAACTGCTATACCCGGTAATTACTGCTATGGGTTTTGAGTTATGGGGTATTGAGCAACTACCTGATGGGAAAGCAACTCTGGTAAGAGTTTATATCGAACACGAGTCAGGTATTACCCTGGAAGATTGCACAGCAGTAAGTAGACAGGTTGCAGGAGTACTCGATGTTGAAGATCCCATTACAGGTGCTTATCGCCTTGAAATTTCTTCTCCTGGACTCGACCGGCCACTTTTTACACTGGAACATTTCAGTCGATTTATTGGTGAGCATGCACGTGTGCATTTGCGTCAGAAATTAGAAAACAGGAAGCGCATTTCCGGACAGATTAGTCGAATTGAAGAAGATCAGGTGACTATAGATAGCGATGGTACCGAATACATAATTTCGGCGGGTTTGATAGAGAAGGCGAATCTACTAGTATTTATATAGATGCAGAACAAGTAACGAAAACAAAAAGAGCGATACATGAACAAAGAAATTTTAATGGTTGTCGACGTCGTTTCAAATGAGAAGGGCGTTGGAAAAGACATAATTTTTGAGGCTATTGAGGCTGCGTTGGCTACTGCTACCAAGAAGCGACATCGTGAAGACATTGAAGTAAGAGTAGCGATTGATCGAGAAACTGGTGATTACGACACGTTTCGACAATGGGAAGCAATGCCTGACAGTGAAGAAGCGCTGGAATTTCCGACGCGACAGGTTTATTTGTCGGATGCTTTAGAGCAGGCCTCAGACATTGAAGAAGGTGGTTTTATAGAAGAAACAATGGATTCCGTAGAATTTGGTCGTATAGCTGCGCAAACAGCCAAACAGGTTATAGTGCAGAAAGTACGTGAAGCTGAGCGTAACCAGGTAATTGAAGCCTATCAGGATCGGGTTGGCGAAATGGTGAGTGGTGTCGTCAAACGGGTAGAAAGAGGTAGTGTTATTCTGGATCTTGGCAATAATGCGGAAGCTTATATCCCCAGAGAAGATATGATCCCACGGGAAGCTGTAAGAGCAGGGGATCGTCTTCGAGCCTATTTGAAAGATGTGCGGCCGGAAGCACGCGGACCCCAGCTCTTTTTAAGTCGAATAGCACCTGAGTTACTTATTGAGTTGTTCAAGATTGAAGTGCCAGAAATAAACGAAGGCATGATTGAACTCATAAATGGTGCCCGCGACCCGGGTTCTCGCGCAAAGATAGCTGTTAAAGCTCATGACCACCGAATTGATCCAATCGGAGCTTGCGTAGGTATGCGAGGTTCACGAGTACAGGCGGTCTCTAATGAGTTAGGTGGTGAACGCGTAGATATTATTCTCTGGGATGAAAACCCCGCACAATTTGTTATTAATTCCATGGCGCCCGCAGAAGTGGCTTCAATAATGGTGGATGAGGATTCTCACAGTATGGATGTTGCTGTTGAAGAGGAAAATCTTTCTCAGGCGATTGGGAGAGGTGGGCAAAATGTAAAACTGGCCAGTGAACTGACGCAATGGTCATTAAACGTGATGTCAGTGGAACAATCCGATGAAAAAAATGAGGCGGAGGCACAGACCCTGCAGGCTCAGCTGATGGAAGAACTCGACGTTGACGAGGAAATGGCCAGCATCCTGGTGCAAGAGGGTTTTTCAAGTGTAGAGGAAGTGGCCTACGTACCTGAAAACGAAATGCTGGAAATTGAAGAGTTTGATGAAGTTCTGGTGAAGGAATTACGTGAAAGGGCACGCGACGTCATGCTTACCCGTGCAATTGCCAGCGAAGAGAAGGTTGCTGACTCAAAGCCAGCTGATGATTTATTGAATATGGAGGGTATGAATAAAGCCCTTGCATATGAGCTCGCAGGACGAGGCATCATAACGATGGAAGATCTTGCTGATCTATCTGTTGATGAAATGCTGGAAATCGAGGGTATGGAAAGTGAACAGGCAGGTGAACTAATCATGACTGCAAGAGCACCCTGGTTTGAAGGTGAAGAAGATAAAAATGAAGAGGGGGTAGCGGATGCCTGAAGTCACCGTAAGAGAATATGCTGATGTAATTGGCATAACGGTAGAGCGCTTGCAAGAGCAGCTCCTGGAAGCGGGACTGTCGGATAGAGCCGCTGACGATCAACTATCGGATACAGAAAAAGCTGAATTACTGGGATTCCTCAGGCGTAAACGAGGTAAGGATGATGATTCAGAACCCAGAAAAATCACCTTAAGTCGAAAGACAGTGAGTGAGTTGAAAGTGCCTGTAAGTACACAGGGACCTGGTCGTGGTAAGCCACGCTCCAAGACGGTCAGTGTCGAATTTCGCAAGCGCCGAACCTATGTTAAACGTAGTTCTCTGGAAGAAGAAGCGGCGAAAAAGGCAGCTGAGGAACAGGCTCGTCAGGATGAACTGGATGCTCAGCAGGCGAAGATTGAGGAAGAAGCACAGGCAATCTTGACAGCGAAAGCAGAAGCTGAGGCCGCGGTTGAAGCTGCCCGAATAGCTGAAGAACAGGGTGAGATAGCTGCGGAAGAGGAAAAGAAAGTTGCCGCAGAATCTGCAGAGAATTCCGAAACCGAAATGCCGGTAGTAGAACCGGAAGTGATAATTACGCCAGCCGAACCGGAGCCTGTTAAGGAGAACAAGGATAAACCGGGAAATAAACCAGGAAATAAATCAGCGGATAAAAAATCATCTCGTTTTCATAGAAAAGAATTACATGTTGCGACGGACAAGTCAGGTAAGCGTAGAAAGAAAAAGCGTATGCGACCGGTTGTTGGTAAGCCAAGCCAACATGCTTTTGAAATGCCGACAGCACCTGTGGTGAGAGAAGTTGAATTACCTGAGAGTATTACCGTAGCTGAGTTGGCACAACGTATGTCTGTAAAAAGTGCTGAAGTAATCAAGGCGATGATGAATCTGGGCAGTATGGTAACCATCAATCAGACTATTGATCAGGAAACGGCAACTGTCGTTGTCGAAGAAATGGGACATATTCCGAAAGTCTTGCTGGAAAATGCTCTGGAAGAGGAAATTATTCAGGCAAGCAGAACCGACGATGAAGAGATCGTTCGTGCCCCTGTAGTGACAATTATGGGCCATGTTGACCATGGTAAAACCTCGCTTCTTGATGCGATC
>JABHFC010000009.1 GCA_018676275.1 Gammaproteobacteria bacterium
AGAAGTTCGCTTCCCCAATTGGGGTGGCGTTTTATCTTGCATTATTCAGGTTGAAGCGCCACGAGATGGTTTTATCAATGATGCATTAATGGCCTGCATGGGTGCACCCTGGTTGAATACCAAGATGGTCGTTGCGATCAGTCATGATATCGATATCGAAAGTGCTGAGGAGGTTTATCATTCAATCGCAACACGTTGTGATCCTGCACGCGATATTATCACCGTTAACAACACTCGCGGATCGTTGTTCGATCCTTCTGCCACACCGATACCTGATGATGAACCCTGGCGGACTTCTGGAAAAATTGGTATCGATGCAACCAGAAAAAGTCGCTTTAACGCGGATGATTTTATTGTCAGCAAACCCAAAAACTGGGACAAAGTTAATCTCTCAGATTATCTTTAATTGGATCGATAATAATGAAGTGAAACGGCTATTAGTAACAAATATATAAATGTAGAAATAATTAAACACACACTTTAGGAGAAAATAGTATGGCAATTATAGATATTATGTTGGTAGACGATAGTACCCAGGAACAACGTGAGAACCTTATGGTGGCAGTGACAAAAGCGGCGACGGACTGTTTGGGCGCCCCTCCGGAGAAAGTACGCATCATTATTCGTGAGGTGCCAAAAACACACTATGCTATTGGTGGTGTACCAAAAAGTAAAATGTAAGCTTTGTTGTAAACTGGTCGGACTTTATTGTTCTTCGTAAAAAGTTTTTCAACAAAAGGCTTGAATATTGGGATGAGTGTTAACTACCTGGTTTTTTACCGGGGTCGCGCTAATGACCAGCAAGCGTTTGTCGATCGCTATCGTGATGAACATGTTCCTATATTAAAACGCTTTCCTGATATCCAGGGTATCAGTTTACTGACCCCCGTGGAATGGCAAGATAAGTATCCGGTTAACCCCGGACAATTTATGCTAATTGTACAAATGAAATTTGCCACTATTGAAGCGTTGGAAATCGCATTGCAATCGACAGCTCGGGACGAAGCAAGAGAAGATTTCAAGAAATTTTCTGCTTTTGGTGGAGAGATTTGGCATCAGGCCATGAAACAGGAAGATCAACTTGAATAATTCAGATGATGAAGCAACTGGCGTAGACTCTCGGTTAACGGGGGAAACAGAACGCCGTGTTCTTAAGCGTGAGCGTGATCCATATCTGTTTCGACCGATCACATTTCGCTCAGTGACAGCAAGAAACCGCATAACGCTTTCACCCATGTGTCAGTATTCAGCTAAAGATGGCATACCCAACGATTGGCACTTTGTACATTTGGGTGCAAGAGCCAGTGGTGGTGCGGGTATTGTTTTTACGGAAGCTGTGCATGTTGAGCCTCGTGGTCGCATTACCCAGCATTGCCTTGGACTATGGAACGATGAACAACGTGACGCTTTTAAACGCATAGCAGGCTTTGTTGAAGATCAGGGAGCGGTACCGGCGATTCAGTTAGGACATGCGGGCCGTAAGGCATCCGTTGGCCGCCCCTGGGAAGGAACTGAACCTATACCCGTCAATGCAGGTGGTTGGAATGTAATCTCCTGTTCTGAACACGCCTACGCAAAAGGCTGGCCAGAGCCGACGGCCATGACAAAAGAAGATATAGCTCGCTCGATGGATGATTTGGTGGCGGCAACGCGACGTGCCTGTGAGGCCGGTTTTAAAGTGCTGGAATTACATGCGGCCCATGGTTATCTAATTCACCAATTTATGTCTCCTCTCAGTAATTCCAGAACTGATGAATATGGTGGCAGTTTTGAAAATCGTATCCGCTATTTACTCGAATCAATTTCCGTCGTACGCCGGGAATGGCCAGAACATTTACCGCTGTTTTTGAGATTATCAATTACAGACTGGGTGGAAGGTGGCTGGAGTACAGATGACAGCGTTAAACTATGCCTGTTATTAAAAGAGAGGGATGATGTTGATTTAGTTGACTGTTCATCAGGCGGTAATGACCCTCGTCAAAACATTCCTATTCATCCAGGCTATCAGGTGCCTTTCGCACAAAGAATCAAAGAAGACACCGGCATGTCTACTGGTGCCATTGGTTTGATTAATAGCCCTGACCTTGCCGAGTCGATTCTGGCCAATGGGCAGGCAGACCTGATTATTCTAGGGCGTACCTTACTGGCCGATCCGGTTTGGCCATTAAGGGCAGCGAATATACTCAAAGCATCGGATAAAGCTGACTGGCCGATCCAATATGAACGTTCAAACATATTTGGCTAGATTGCCCCGCTAATAATCACTGGAGGTGAACACATGACACAATCGTTAACAGATCAAGAATTTAAAGAAGAAGAGTCGTTTATTCCCTACGCAGATCCGAACAAACTACCTGCTGCCTTAAAAGAAAAACTGGATGCCTATCTGGGACGCATGGGTTTTCTGCCGAATGCCTTAAAACTCTACATGCATAGACCTGAGATTGCAGGGGTGTTATGGACGCTAAACGATACAATTATGCGTGACGCCAGCTCTGTGTTGGATCAACAACTGAAGCGAAAATTAGCACTAGTAGCAAGTAAAGTTAACGGCTGTCAATATTGCACAACGCATCACTGCACTATCGTAAAAAGGCCGAGAGACGGTTTAGATGAAGGCTGGGATATCGAGCAAGATGAAGTAAATGCCTTACTAAATGAGCAATACCAGCCTAAAGATGAAAAAGAGTCTGTTTGTTTTGATTTCGTTACCGCGGCATCTTTGGATCCAACAAATGTCGAAGATGAAATTTATACACGATTAAAACAGCACCTGGTGCCCGAGGAAATAGTCGAACTGGCATCGTTGATTGGTTTTTGGAAGATGTATAACACTATTCATGATTCCCTCCGTATTCCAATAGAGGCTGCTCTACTGGAGGAAAGTCAACATGTGGGATTGTAATAAGCTCTTTGAACTCTCCTGTTCATGGGACAGGAAGGGCTTCTCTTCGATCACCTATCATTGGAGGAATAATAAAATTTAACAGACTTTTGTGTGCTAGTAATTTGTGATCTAGTTTTATTAATCTATCAGTTTTTCTAACAGTCTATCGAATTCTTTTCTTTCCTTTTTGGTTAATCTTGATTTGATTAATTCGTTTACTGCCTCAGTTGTCTGTGGGTAAGTCTTTTTGAAAATGTCTTCTCCTTTTGAAGTCAGATGAACATCTACCACACGTTGTGAATCTTCAGACCGTTTTCTAAGTAGCAGTTGACGACGTTCGAGGCTTCGCACTGTGTAAGTTGCATTCGCCGGTGAACTGAAACTAAGAGCAGCCAGTTCACCCATTGGTAATGAACCATATTTTCCCAGGGTATCCAGAAGCGACATTTCGGATGTATGAAGATCATATGACCTGGCGATTTCAGACGCAGTCGAGGCCAGCTGTTGTCTCAAGCGCATGGCGTTACGGAAAATGGAGATACAACTTCCCTGCTCACTTTCAGTAAGTTTACTTGTAACTTTAACGTGTGTTTTCAATAGTATCTCCAGCTTCTGTTTATATTTTCTTGATATATAACAATATTCTAAAAACAGAATATTTCAATATTTAAATGTTACACCAAAAGACCTTGCATTAGTCTTATCCTATTCTATACTTGATACTTAAAATTTTAAGTATTCAATATTGTAGTATCAAATATGGAGTGAAATATGAGCGCATTTGATTTTAGAAAATATCTTGAGCAACAGGATAAAGATGATGAACTACTGCGAGTTAAATCAGAAATAGATACGCTTGACGATATGGGTGCTTTTATATCGCGTCTGGACTATAGCGGATTAAAAAAATCCGTCCTGTTTGAGAATCCCAAAGGTTTCGATATACCGGTTTACGCCAATACAGTAGGGCATGACCCAATGTCAATTGCCAGATCTTTCGGTGTCGATGGCGGTGGTGATGGTGTATTACCGAATATTGCGAAAAAGATGGGAGAGGTATTACAATCAGGCGGTATTGAGCCTGAAGTCGTTAGTAATGATGAAGCCTTGTGTAAGGAAATCATCATGACAGGAGATGAAGTTGATCTTTCCGTGCTGCCGATTCCACGTTGCAATCCAAGTGATGGACAAGGAGCCAGTACTTTTTTGGAAGGAAGATTTATTACCAACCTGGTCGCCTCACACCCGACACCGAAAGCCCACAACCTGTCCTACCATCGATTAGAGGTAACTCGTAAAAATGGCGGTTCTATCTGGATATATCGTGGTACCGGTGATGCATTAAGTATGCAGGACTACTGGGGTTCGAAGATTGACGATCCGGAAGAAAGCTACAATCCAGATGCTGGCAAACCCTTTCCCATCGCCTATGTCTTTGGTGTAACACCAGAGTTTATTGTCGCTGGCGCTAACAAAGCCATGCCCTTTGAAGCCAATGACTACAGCTTTATCGGCGGTTTACGCGATGAAGCGGTGAAGATGGTTAAGTGCGAAACCATCGATTGTTATGTACCTGCGGATGCGGAAATCGTTGTCGAAGGTATCATGAAACCTTTTAACTGGACTACTCAGGGTGCCTTCGCGTCGTTTAACGCGATGTATGACGAGCCACGCCGACGACCAATTTTTGATGTCACTGCTATTACCATGCGTAAGAAACCCATTTATCAGCATGTGCATGTGGGTCGACCTATTAATGAAACTAATACGCTTGCAGGCTTTTTCCGTGGCGTCCATGTTTATCGCGAAGTGAAGGCGGTTTTACCTAACCTGGTTGATTTGTACATCGACCCCGCCGCAGGCATCGGCTTTACTGTTCACCTGTCCATAAAAAAAGGTCGCATTGGAGAACCGAAGCTGGCGATGATGCGAGCCTACACCGCTCTCCAGGGCTTTTGTAAACATGTTTTTGTGTATGACGATGATGTGGATATACAGGACCCCCATGAACGTAACTGGGCGCTGGCACATAGGTTTCTACCCAGCAGGGATTTAATGATCATTCCCAACGTCATCGGTATGGTACTGGAACCAATGGCCCAGGGTATCGTTGGAAAAAATTCAAAGCTGGGCGTTTACGATGGTCACCCTGAAATGCCATTGAATGTAAGAGATTTCATGGGTGTGGACTGCACCAAACCAATTGGCTTATCAGTCATGGATCGTGTTCTGACAGTGCCCGAAATTGAAGCACGAGTAGATGAACTCTGGAAAACTGAAGGTATTTCTTAACTTACCCCCGGACTAAAGCGCAAACAACCGCCAATTTAGTGGCTGAGAGATAGGAAATTGAATCTTTCAAGAGTAGCTTGCCCATGGCGATAGTTATGAATACGGTAACATTCGGGGGCAAGTATGGGGGCAACATTTTCGGACTAATAATTAAAATACTATTTAATTAGTAGTTTACCTTACAAGTGCGAATCCCTCTCTCTCCTTCACATTTAATATCATTTATATTCAATCCATAAACTAAATCTAAAGAAACAAACTGAAACAGGCAAGAATCACTACCTAAAAACCCTGAAAGCTAACCCACAACACTACCCACAACAGCGAGATGATTTTGTAAATAGATTGAATTAGAAGTTTTGTAAGTTGTTGAAAAAATTGGTGCCCTGAACAGGAGGTCGAACCTGTGACCTACCGCTTAGGAGGCGGTTGATTTGAATCGAGTTGTGATATCAATAATATTAGACTCTGGTTTTTCTCCATTTATAATAATTACCAGCCAATCATTCCATATCTTCATTGCATCTTTTTTTGGCTGTAAATAGTCAAAACGGTCATAGTGCTTACTCGAAACATCATGTAGGGCATGGTTATGTAGTCTATCCCTAATTTCCTTGGAAATACCAATTTCTCCCATCCTACTTTTTACCGTTCGCCGAATATCTTTCGGGATGAATTTAGTAAAGCCTGAGCTTATTACATCTCCCTTTTTGTTCTTACGCGGTACGCAGAATCGATTTACAGCTTTACTGATTGAATGGGAAGGCATTAAAAGTTCATTGTTGTTTTTATGAGGAAAAACGTATTCGGATTTTGAGTTTGTTTGCTTCATATCTCTTATCAGTGATATGGCGAGATCCGAAAGAGGTACAACA
>JABHFC010000088.1 GCA_018676275.1 Gammaproteobacteria bacterium
TGCAACAGGTACTGACGCGACCAAAGGATTTTGATGTTATTGCCACCATGAACCTGAATGGTGATTATCTTTCCGATGCATTGGCCGCACAGGTGGGTGGTATCGGCATCGCACCGGGTGGAAACGTCAATTACGTTACCGGTCATGCCATATTTGAAGCGACCCATGGCACCGCACCTAAATATGCCGGGCTGGATAAAGTTAATCCCGGTTCATTGATTCTCTCTGGTGAGATGATGCTACGTTACCTTGGATGGGTTGAAGCTGCGGATCTGGTTATCAATTCGATGGATGCAACCATCGCGCAGAAAACCGTCACCTACGACTTCGCACGTATGATGGAAGGTGCTAACGAGGTGAAATGTAGTGCATTCGGCGAGGCTATGGTTTCCAACATGTAAATGAACACCCCCGCTCCTGACAGGGGCATCGTTGCAGAAAGCGCAAAGGCAATTTATGAAGAGTTTTTGCGTTACAACGATGCCTTTAGTCGCACCACCAACCGTGCTCGTCGTCGTTTTGAACAACGCGACTGGCAGGGTCATCAAAAAGATATCGTTGAACGGGTTGAACTCTATGAGAAATCCGTTCAACGTGTCGTATCGTCCCTACGGAAATTACAGGGCGAACGTGTTACTGACCACGCTTTGTGGAATGAAATAAGATGGTATTTTGGTGAGCGTCTCGACAAAGTCCCTGATGCGGGCTTTATCAAGACCTATTTTAATTCCACCACACGCCGAATATTTCGTACTGTTGGTATTGATCCCGAAGTCGAATTTGTCTCACCTCCATTTGAGGATGAACTGGAATTAGTTCAATCGCTAAACTTACGACGCTATCCATACTGGGGATCCCTCGACAATATTTTTACCCAGGTTCTGGATGATTTTTCCTTCAAGGTTTCTTATGCTGATCTTGAAGGTGATATTAAAGTTATGGCCGATGAGGTGCAGCAATTCATACGTATGAATCTTGATGGGCTTGACGGCTTAATACGTTTTGAATTTATTAGTTCTGTCTTTTATCAATCCGCCCGCGCCTACCTGATTGGCAGGGTGATTTCACAAAACAATATCTCGCCAATTGTTATTGCCTTGAAAAATACCGATGAGGGCATTTGTGTTGATGCTGTAATGATGTACGAAGACGAAGTCAGCATTGTATTCAGCTATACCCGCTCCTATTATTTTGCTGATCCTAATTCCGTCGTCGCCGCGGTCCATTTTCTTCATACTATATTACCGCGTAAGCCCATCGATGAGTTATACACGGTGCTTGGTCGTCTACGTCAGGGTAAAACTGAACGATACCGAATTTTTAATAATCACCTGCTAAATACACAGGATAAATTTGTACACGCAGCTGGTGACAAAGGCCTGGTAATGATTGTTTTTACATTGCCATCCTACGATCTGGTGTTCAAGATTATTCGCGACAAGTTTGGTTATCCTAAAACAATCAAACGACAGGATGTTCTGGATAAATACAGGCTGGTGTCCAAGCATGACCGGGCCGGTCGACTCATCGATACCCAGGAATTTCGCAAACTTGAATTTCCTCTAGATCGTTTTGCACCTGAACTGCTGGATGAATTACTGAATGAAGCTTCTGAGACTGTTGTTATCGAAGGCGACAAGCTGATTATAAATCATGTTTATATAGAACGACGTGTCAGACCCCTGAACCTTTACCTGCGGGAAGCACATCATGCTGCCGCAGAGCGAGCCATCCTTGATTACGGACAGACGATTCGGGATCTGGCAAATACTGATATTTTTCCCGGCGATTTATTGCTGAAGAATTTTGGCGTCACTCGTCACGAGCGAGTTGTATTTTATGATTATGACGAAGTCGCACTTGTAACAGAATGTAATTTTCGGGAAATACCTGAGGCGCGTGATGATGATGACATGATGCGTTCTGAAATCTGGTATCACGTGAATGAACACGATATCTTTCCGGAGGAATTCATCAAGTTTCTTGCCATGAATGCAGAGTTAAGAGCCCTGTTTATGGAAGTTCATGGCGACTTGCTTACTGCCAACTTCTGGCGTGAGATGAAGGAAAAACACAAGCAAGGCGAAGTTTCGCTGGTGATCCCCTACCATCGCCCCACAATCCCCTCCAAGCAATTGAAAAAATCAGTTGGCCTCGATTAGTTGCAAATCGAACAATAGAAAACTGTGTCACTAAATTTCAAAATTAACCCGGATCATTGCAAAGCTGGTCTGGTTTTCATTTTTTGTTTGCTTTTTACATCCGCTTGCAGCCAACCGTCTGCTAATGCGACTTTACTAACACTTGGTGGCCTGACCATGGGCACCACTTATAGCATCAAAATCAATGAAGCTGATTTACCCTTCCCTGCTGAAAAGATTAATGCTGATGTGAATGATATTCTTATTGATGTTAATAATAAGATGTCTACTTATATAGATGATTCAGAGTTATCTCTTATCAATCAGAACAACACTCAGGACTGGATGCCGCTATCACAGGATTTACATTACGTTATTTCTGAAGCCATTCTGATCAGTGAACTAACCCAGGGTAGTTTTGATATTACCGTTGGACCGCTTGTGAATATGTGGGGCTTTGGTCCCTCAAAGCAATCACAGGAAGTCCCTCTTGAAGCTGATATTAACGAAGCACTTGCAGGGATTGGTTTTCAAAATATTAGCTTGCGCGACACCAATACCGCTATTCATAAGTTGAAATCAGACATCTATATTGATCTTTCAGGAATTGCCAAGGGTTATGGAGTAGACCTTATGGCGGAATACCTGGAGCAGCACAACATAAACAACTACATGGTGGAAATAGGCGGGGAAATTCGGGCAAAAGGTGTCAATATTAAAAATCATGCATGGAGAATTGGAATTGAGCAACCATTAACGAAGCAGCGAAACGTCCAGCGTATAATACAACTGGATAATATCTCAATGGCAACCTCTGGAGATTATCGAAACTATTTTGAGCAGGATGGTATTCGATACTCACACACGATTGACCCGCGTAACGGGCGACCGATTACGCATAAACTGGTATCAGTAACTGTGTTGCATGAATCCACCACCCGGGCAGATGCCCTGGCAACCGGTTTCCTGGTCATGGGTAAAGAAGATGCATACAAATTGGCACTAGAGAAAAATTTACCTGTATTATTTATCGAAAAAACTGACGATGGTTTTACAGAAAGTTATACCGATGCCTTCAATGACTACATTCTGGAACAATAGTTAGCTGTGCTTAGCTGGGATTTCATTTTTATACTGCTTGCAATCGCCGCTATCTCCTATGCCTGGTTTGAAAGCTTGCGTATACGTGAGAAAGTTATTCGTCACTGCCATCACTTATGTAAAGAAACGAATTTACAGCTACTTGATCAAACTGTATCCGTGACATCAATTTCGCTGAAAAGAGCAGCCAATGGTAATTTATGTCTACGACGCCTGTATCATTTTGAAGTGAGTGAAAATGGTGTTGACCGCTATTCCGGTTATGTCACTTCTTTAGGCAGCAATATTATCGAAAGTCGTCTGGAAGGCCCGGATGGGCAAAACACTTTTCACCAATCCAATCCTACAAGTCTTCATTAATTTTATTCGGATCTATTGGAATACCCTGTTACCACTGTCACAATATCGCCATTAATTAGCAAAGGAGAAAATCAATGCCTTCGTTTGATGTAGTTTCTGAGATTGACACCCATGAACTGGCCAATGCCATCGATCAGACCAATCGTGAAATCTCCAATCGTTTTGATTTCAAGGGTACGAATGCCAAGGTCGAAGAGAAAGATTGCGTCCTCACAATGATCGGACCGGCTGAATTCCAGATAAAACAGATGGTTGATATTTTACATTCGAAATTTTCCAAACGGGGTATTGATATTGGTTGCCTGGAATACGACAAAGTTGAGGAAAGTATTCATGAATGTCGTCAAAAAATAACCGTACGTCAGGGCCTGGATAAGGATCTGGCGAGGAAACTGGTAAAACTAATCAAGACCACGAAGCTAAAAGTTCAATCAAGCATTCAGGGTGATCAGGTCAGGATTAACGGCAAAAAACGTGATGACCTGCAGGACGCTATCGCTTTTCTAAAAGAGCAGGATCTTGGCTTACCGCTGCAATATACAAACTTCAGAGACTAACTGATGCATCGATGAGTGAAGCAATACAGGAGTACCAGATCACCTGTCCTTATTGCTGGGAAATATACCCTCTTTGGCTGGAAGCCGAGGATTCAGTCGTTGAATTGATCGAAGATTGCCAGATTTGTTGCCATCCGATACAACTACGCATGGAAACAGCTAAGGACGGAGAAGTAAGCCTGCACACCGAGCGTGCAATGTAGAGTTATTTACAAGCTTCGAAAAATACGCCAAAAGTATTGAAGGCGCAAAAAAAGGGGCTAGAGTCTTACCCTGGCCCCTTTTTATATCCCTTATATCTGATTTTGCATTTAACGCTATTTATTATTTTTTTATAACCAGTTATACATGATTACGCCTGCTACCCCTGAACATGCTATGAAGTACGGTAATGCCATAAACACCATCGTTATATATCCTAAGCGAATACGCGGTGCCAGTGATGACATCAAAAGGAACAGGAATGCTGCCTGACCATTTGGTGTTGACATACTAGGGATACCTGTACCCATTACTACAGCGACTGCTTGCGCTTCATATAATTCTCTGGTCAGCACGCCTGCTTCTAGTAATGGTGATATTTGATCCATGTAGATGGTCGCAACGAATACGTTATCACTGATCGCCGATAACATACCATTTGTCAGGAACACCATAAATACCTGCATTCCACCGTCCATCTGCAACACCCATTGCATGACTGGGGTAAACATCGCCTGATCGTTAATCATTGCAACAATTACGTAAAATATGACAAGTAGTGAGGCGAAGGGCAAGCCCTCAACAAAGGCCATTCCTATTTTGTGCTCATCGGTTTCACCCAACATGGAAGTAGCTAGCACGATCACGCCAAGTCCGATCAAACCGATCTCAGCCAGGTGCAGCGAGAGCGCCGCTATCATCAGAACCGAAACAAAGATTTGGATTTTGATCATCAATCGATCGCTATCAGTTTCGGATTCCTGAATTCGTCTATCTTCTTCAGCGAGAACTTCACGAACCGCAGCAGGAATCTCCGCACCGTAGCCAAAGAATTCTCCAAACGGGCGAATTTTTTCTAAAAGATAACACGTCAAAATACCAGCGAAGAGTGTTGGTATGGTGGCTGGAGCAACTTTTGACGCGAATGTAAGGAAGTCCCAACCGGTATGATAGCCAATAACGATATTCTCGGGTTCACCCACCAATGTACATACACCGCCGATCGCAGTTGCCACTGCACCATGCATTAACATGCCACGTAGGAAAGCACGGAAACCTTCCATATCTGCTAAATGCTCTTCTTCAAGATGGTCATCGCTGGAAGGTAATCCAGGCTCATGCCCCACCTTGGTGATCACCTTTTCATATACAAGATAAAACGTCGTAGCCAGGGCGATGAGCACTGCAAGGATTGTAAGCGCATCGAGGAACGCAGAAAGTACGGCGACTACGATTACAGTAACAACATTCATAGCGACTCGGGATTTAATACCCAACAACACCTTGTTCATAAATTTAAAGAGCATTTCCCTGAGAAAAAACACAGCGGCTACCATAAAGATAACCAGGAGAATCACCGGCAGGCCATGCACCACTTCTTCATAGACATGGTGTGTATCAGTCAGACCCAGTGCTAAAACCTGCAATCCAAGTAGGCCCCCGGGCTGAAGCGGGAAGCATTTCAGCGCCATCGCCAGAGTGAAAATAAACTCAAACAGAATTATCCAGGAGGTGACGAGTGGTCCAAGAATAAAATATAGAGGAACATTTATTACGAGAGCGGCCATTACCACCTTCTTGTACCACATCGGTGTTGGACCAAGAAACATCTCCATAAAAGAACCAGAAGTATTGGTTGCAGTAGTTGCAGTTGACATCGATTGATTCCTTAGGTGGTCAGTTATCCGAGCGCAATACATGCGCTACACTATTTAGATTTAGGCGTACTAATTAAAATTCATTTCTTATTCTAGTTTCAGGTATCCCTGAACATAAAATGCCCGGACCTGGTCTAAATGCTTCATCGACCGAATCAGCCCGAGCGTATTTGAGCGCATTTTAACTCAAACAGGCAATAGGGTATAGTAAAGTCGCTGAATTGCTGGACATGGTGGGACTGGACGCATCCATGGCTGACCGCTATGCCCACGAATTTAGCGGCGGCCAAAGACAGCGAATTGGAATTTCTCGAACACTTGCGCTGACCCCTCGCTTCGTCGTTTGCTACGAGCCGGTTTCTGTGTTGGATGTTTCTATTCAAGCCCAGTTTTTACTGTTCTAAAAGCAGTATGCCTCTATTGGAACAACTATTGATTTAAATCAAATCAGGTATAATATGCTGAGATTTAATAATCGCATCAAATAATAAACGCATCAAAATCAGAAAAGGAAATTGTTATGTACCAGAAAATTGTAGCCGCACTGGATTTTTCGGAAAACAACGAAAAAGTCCTGGGCTCCGCACTGAAGCTCGCGAATAACGATGCTTCAAAGCTTCATCTTATCCACATCGTTCAACCGATTACTGAAGGTTACGCGCTGAAAGTATATTCGGAAAATTTTCTGGCCATTGAGGAAGAAGCACTGGAATCTGCCACGGAGCAATTAGCAAAGATAGCAGAAACCGCGAATATTCCTTCTGATCAAGTTCGCACTATTGTTGGCGATAAAGCTGGAGAAATTCGTAAATTAGCGGAAGAAATTGACGCTGATGCCATTGTTATAGGCAGTCATGGTTTTTCGGGGAAAAAGCGTATGCTTGGAGCAACCGCTAATAAACTATTGCACGGAGCTAAGTGTGACATTCTTACTGTTCATGCAACCGAGACCTAAAAGCCATAGGAAAAATGGCAAGCTTAGGGTATGCGCAAGTCAGGGCTGGCTGCTACGAAAGCGTAGTGATACTAACTAACTAGTTGAAAAAACGGCCATTTACGAGAAAATGCACCCAAATAGAGGCAGCATAGCCGAGAAATATAGCCCAACTCCATTTTAGATGCGCCATAAAGGTATACACGCCTCGTGCCTGCCCCATAACCGCCACACCCGCAGCGGAGCCAATCGATAACATTGAGCCGCCCACACCAGCTGTCAGGGTCACCAGTAACCATTGACCCAATTCCATATCAGGCATCATTTCCAGTACCGCGAACATCACCGGAATATTGTCAATGAGCGCAGACAGGAAGCCCACCAGGATATTTGCATTGGTCACACCCAGGTCGCCATACATCAGCGTAGAAACAAGTTCAAGGTAACCGAGAGTGCCAAGACCACCAACACAGAGAATAACGCCATAGAAAAACATCAGCGTGTCCCACTCAGCATGAGCGAGCTTTGTGAATACATTAAATGATTGTTGTTTAGCTTCTTCTTCATCGTCATGGATAGCCTCAGCACCCAATGCGACAGCACCCTCATCCACTGGTAGATGATGTTTCAACTGCAGATAATAGGCAAAAAGTTTAAGCAAACCGAGACCAGTCATCATGCCAACCACTGGAGGTAAATGTAAAAAGCTATGAACAGAAACCGCAAGTGTGATCGTTACTATGAACAAGCCAACAATAACCCAGGCTCCATCTCTTAGTACCACCTTTTCCTCGATTGGATCGGGCGTTTCGCTACTAATAAAGAAAAACATAATGCTCGCGGGTATCAGCCAGTTCACCAGTGACGGGAGCACCAGGTGAAAAAATTCAGTGAACTCAACCAGCCCGCCTTTTTGCCAGACCATCAGCGTTGTAATGTCGCCAAAGGGGCTGAATGCACCACCGGCATTGGCCGCAACCACAATATTAATACAGGCAATTGAGACAAACTTTACATTGGTTCCCCCAACAGCCATGACCACTGTCGACATAAGCAAAGCGGTGGTCAGATTATCTGCAATTGGTGAAAGGAGAAACGAAATCGCACCGGTCAAACAAAAAATCATCCGTAATGAGAACTCTTTGGATAACAGCCATGAGCGAAGTAGATTAAATATTCCACGATCATCCATCGTATTGATGTAAGTCATCGCAGCCAGTAAAAACAGGAATAATTCGGCGAATTCCAGCAGATTATGACGTACTGCCACCTCAGCCGTATGCGTATCACCGCTTTGCGCATAAACAAAGGCAACAATTATCCATATGAAGCCGGCGGCGACAATCACCGGTTTAGATTTACGTAAATGAATTTTTTCTTCCAGAATAACCAGGCTATAGGCGACAAAGAAAATACCGAGGCAAAGAAAACCGGCCCAATGACGGGTAAAGTCGATTAGTTCTGTGCTATCAGCGGACAGAGCTACTTCCGGAACAAGAAGTAAAAGGAAAAATAAGGCTCTAAAAATTAAACTACCGTCTCTCTTGCAAGCCATTTCATCCCCTTTTAAACCAGATTTATTTTTAAATGTATGGAAACACTAAAACTATCGTTTAGCAAACTTGTCCCACTGCTAACCTCGTATTATGACTGCACCCTGAATCACTTGCCTATGGGAAAGTTTCCTGATCGGATTAGGGTCTGTTATTTATACCTCTATATAGGATTTATCATATAATCTCGAAAATGAATAATAGTAATGTATTTCGTACCATCGCCATCGTAAGCGCCCTTATTGCATTTGGTGCAGGCGTCGGTATCTACACAGCTCAAAAACAAAGAGCACAAATACCCCCACAAATAGAAGGCTTAATGTGGCCGGAAGCAAAAACCCTGCTGCCATTTTCGACTATTGATCAGGATGGTATGGAATTTGGTCTGCAAAACCTACAGGGCAAATGGTCTTTCCTGTTTTTTGGTTACACCAATTGCCCGGATATTTGCCCCATTACTCTTAGTGTTTTTAACCAGGTATATGAAAACCTCGGGGTCGAACACGCAAACGACACCCAGATGATTTTTATCTCTGTTGATCCGGAAAGAGATACTAGCGAGCGGCTACGTGACTATGTTAATTATTTTAATAAAGACTTTATTGGTCTGGGTGGTAGTGTTGAACAAATTAAAAGTCTGACCGGGCAATTAGGTATCCCCTACTTCCCTCATGAAGTCAGTGCCGACGGAGATTATCTTGTTGATCATTCAGCATCAATTTTTCTTATCAACCCTGAAGCAGAGTTGATCGCAGTATTATCTGCGCCTCACCAGACCAATGATGTTTCTTCCCGGTTTCTTAAGATAAAAGCCTTCTTCGAAAAGTAATCGTAGACCCAATGCTTAAACTTAACTCAATTCTGGTGATATTGATGACTTTTCAAGTCATCGCATTGTCAGCCAACCCGGATTCAATACAGATAAGGGATGTATGGATTAGCGAAACACCGCCAGGCGTTAGCAAAAATGCGGCTTACCTGAAGATAGAGAACACAGGTAATAAAACTATCATCTTACAGAGCGTCGATAGTCCGGATTTTGAGCGGGTCGAGATTCATCGTAGCGTGGTTAAAGACGACAAGGTCAGTATGCAATTGCAATCTGAGCTTGAGATTGAGCCTCACAGTGTATTTCAGTTCTCACCCGGCGATTTTCACCTGATGCTTATCAAGCCATCTAAAAGAATGCGCTCGGGTGATATATCATCTCTCAATCTCAATTTTCTGACTGCCGGTAAATTCAGCGTTGATGCCGAGGTGAAAAAACTGCAGTCAGAACATGCACACCATCATTAATTTTATTTGACGAGCCAGGTGATTCATGTGGGATCTCATTAAAACATCACCGCAGTACATCCTGCCTCAGCATTTCCTCTCAGCCTGTATGTACAGAGCAGCCCGATGCCGCTGTCAGCTATGGAAAAAGTGGGTAATAAGAATTTTTATTCGCTATTACAAAGTTGATATGACAATTGCTGAAAGACCGGATCCTGATATTTATAATAGTTTTAATGAATTTTTCACTCGCAGTCTTGCAGAAGATGCTCGACCAGTAATTAATTCGCCAGTATCAATCGCATCACCGGTAGATGGCAGTGTTTCCCAGGCTGGCGAGATTGTGGAGGAGGCTTTACTACAGGCCAAAGGCAAAAACTTTAGTTTAAATACCTTATTGGCTAACGATTCCGACGCGGTCAAACGCTTTACCAATGGTAGCTTCTCTACAATTTACCTGTCGCCTCGTGATTATCATCGTATACATATGCCACTTGATGCGAAGTTATTGAAAATGACTTACGTACCTGGTGATCTGTTTTCTGTAAACGACTCAAGCAGTAAGGTAGTTGATCAATTGTTTGCAAGAAACGAGCGGGTAATCTGTTTGTTTGAAACACGCTTTGGATTGATGGCTGCAATTTTGGTTGGTGCGATTTTTGTCGGGGGTATGGAAACAGTCTGGCATGGTGAGATTACACCAGCCAAAAAAAGGGAACTACGAATCTGGGAATACGATGAGAATACGACAACGCAAACAAACTTTGTAAAAGGTGAGGAACTGGGTCGATTTAATATGGGCTCGACAGTAATACTACTTTTTGAACAAGATCGTGTTAACTGGTCTGAAAATATGAGTGCGGGAAATAAAGTTCAAATGGGACAGGAGATTGGAACAGCTAAAGAAACTGCTTAGCAACTAATCAGGCAAAGGCACCCAGGCACAGCGCCATCAACATTCCCGGCATGAAACCCAGTGCCAACAATGCCAAGCCATTAATACTCAATACAAATCGCATACCCTGCCCGGCTTTAATCGCTGTCATCTGATCCGCTTTATCAAAATACATCAGTTTGACGATGCGTAAATAATAATAAGCCCCTATCACGGAAAACAATACTGCTATGGCTGCTAGTGAAATGTGCCCCATAGCAATAATTTCTTTTATGACAAACCATTTCCCCCAGAAGCCGACAAGCGGTGGTACGCCTGCCATGGAAAACATAAGAATCAACATAATAAAGGCGAACCAGGGGCTTCTGACCGCAAGACCTTTGAAATCATCAAGAGTGTCAGCCTCATACCCTTTGCGACCCAGTAATATGACCATACCGAAAGCACCCATACTCATAAGTGCATAAGTCAGAACATAAAACATAGAACCGGCATAACCAGATTGAGAACCGGAAATAATACCCAGTAACAGGAAGCCGATGTGAGCTATGGTTGAATAAGCCAACATGCGCTTAATGTTTGTCTGCGAGATAGCAATAATATTACCGGCAGCCATAGACAGCACAGCCAGAATTATCAGCATACCCTGCCAGCTATCCACTAAGCCTTCCATTCCATCTACCAGCAAACGAATAGCCATTCCAAATGCCGCAATCTTTGGCGCACTGCCGATAAACAATGTGACCGAAGTTGGTGCGCCCTGATAAACATCCGGCACCCACATATGAAAAGGCACAGCACCTAATTTGAAAGCAATACCGACAACAACAAACACCAGTCCGAAAATGAGCAATATGTTATTGCCTGTTTGCTGTGAGATATATGCGGATAATGAAGCAAGATCAATGGCACCGGACACACCATAAAGCATGGAAATTCCGTATAACAGCATTCCCGAAGCCAGCGCGCCGAGAACAAAATATTTCATTGCGGCCTCAGTCGCACTTTGCGAGTCCCTGTTCATCGCAACCATTGCATACAAAGACAGTGACAACAACTCGAGTCCAAGATAGATGGTGAGTAGACTGTAGGCTGATACCATCACCATCATTCCCAGCACCGCAAACAAGCCGAGAACGAAATATTCACCTCTGATCAGTTCATGTTCTTTCAGATAATCATAGGAATAAAAGAAAACCACGCTGGTATAAGCACAAATAAATATTTTTAGAATCGCGCCCATCGGATCACTGACAAAATTCATGCTCATGGCATGAGTTGTACTATCAGGGCATAAAAATACCAGTAACACGACAGTGACTATTAATGTGCTCTGCGATAACCAGTAGATAAAGGATTTGTCTTCAGAAGAACCAATGGTATCTACCAATAGAATGATACAGGTGAGAACAAACAGAACTATCTCTGGTATCAAAAATGTCAATTCCGATGTCATAGTATTTCTAGAGAATCCCTAATTTTGGCTGGATGATATGTTCAAACAGGTGTTCAATTGTCGGATGCATGATTTCAAACACGGGTGCAGGCCAAAGTCCGAATAACAAAACGACAAAAGCTAGCAAGCTCAAGATCAGAGTCTCTCTCGAATTGATATCTTTCAACTCAGCAACCTTTTCATTAGCGACGTCACCAAACATAACACGCTTGTACATCCACAAGGTGTAAGCCGCACCAAGTATCAATGTCAGGGCCGCCAAAAAGGCAATCCAGAAGTTTGCCTGGTAACTGCTCAGGATAACCAGGAACTCACCGACAAAACCGGAGGTGCCAGGCAGACCTGAGTTCGCCATCGCAAATAGCATCATGAAAGCTGCGAAATGCGGCATGGTATTTACCACACCACCATAATCATTAATCTGTCGACTGTGCATGCGATCATATAAGACGCCAACACATATGAATAAGGCACCTGATATAAAACCATGGGAGATCATCTGCATCATGGCGCCTTCAATACCCATAATGGCGCCTTCTGCTGAGCCTGTGTTGGCATAAATCGAAAAAGCCACGAAAAAGCCGAGCGTCACAAAGCCCATGTGCGATATCGAAGAATAGGCGATCAGCTTTTTCATATCCTGCTGTGCCAGGGCGACAAAACCAATATAGACAATCGCAATTAAAGAAAGAACGATCATAAAACCATCGAGCGCCGCACTTGCATCAGGTGCAATTGGCAAACTGAAGCGAATAAAACCATAACCACCCATCTTCAACATGATCGCCGCCAGAATCACAGAACCACCAGTAGGTGCTTCAACGTGAGCATCGGGTAACCAGGTATGTACCGGCCACATCGGTATTTTCACTGCAAAAGCCAGGAAAAAGGCCACGAAAATCAGTTTTTGTACATCCAGTGGCAGCGGTAGCATATGCAGATCAAGAATATTGAAACTACCTGCCTGTGAATATAAGTACAGTAGTGCCACCAACATGAAGACTGAACCCAAAAAGGTATACAAAAAGAATTTAACAGTTGCGTAAACCCTGTTCGGGCCACCCCATATACCAATGATAAGGAACATCGGTATCAACATCGCTTCCCAGAAGAAATAAAACAACATTGCATCCAGAGCAACAAACACACCATTCATAAAACCTGTCAGGATCAGAAAGGCTGCCATGTATTGAGAAACACGAGTCTCTATTACTTCCCATCCGGCCAGTATCACTAACACCGTGGTGAAGGTTGTTAACAAAATCAAAGGCAGGCCAATACCATCAACACCGAGATGATAATTAATATTGAAAGATTCAATCCAGGCTGTTTTCTCCACAAACTGCATGGTATGGGTGGTCGTATCAAATTGCGCATACAACAACAGCGATAATAGAAAAGTAATAAAAGCCACGCTCAATGAAAGATACTTAACAGTATTTTCCTGCCGGTCGCCGGCATAGAGCACCCAGATGCCACCTAATATTGGCGTCCAGATCAACAAACTTAGTAAAGGAATATTAGTATCCACGTAAAATAAAACTCAAAATAAATGATGTACGAAAACCGCCAGCAACAATAGTAAGCCAATGATCATGGCAAAGGCATAATCATAAAGATAACCGGATTGCAGCGTGCGAATAATGCCGGAAAACCAGCGTACGGTTAAAGCGGTTCCATTTACAAAAAAACCATCAATGATGCGCACATCACCAATGTTCCAGAACATTTGGCCAATTTTTCTGGTACCACCTGCAAAAAATGCCTGGTTAAATTTATCCAGATAATATTTTTCAAGTAAAAGTTTATGCAGAAAGCCAAGTTTATCCGCAAAAATTGCCGGCACATGCGGAAATTTTATATACAGCAACCAGGCTGTTAATACACCTGCCAGCGCAAGATAAACCGGTGCTGCTTTAAAGGCATGCAAAGTAAAACCCCAGACACCGTGATAGCTTTTACCGATTTCTGTCAGCACATCATGTGCACCTGAAACAACAATGGCATCACCAAAATAGCCCTGGAAAAGCACAGGTCCAATCATAAACGCGCCAAGAATAACTGAAGGTATAGCCAGTATGGTCAACGGTACTGTGACCACCTTCGGTGATTCATGCAGATGATCCCAGGTGTGCTTGTCCATGCGTTCCTTACCATGGAAAGTCATAAAAAATAATCTAAAACTATAAAGGGCAGTTATAAAAACTCCTGCCACCACCGCGAAATAAGCGAAGCCTGAACCCGGTAAATGAGAGTGATGTAATGCTTCGATAATGGCATCCTTGGAATAGAAACCGGAAGTACCCGGGAACCCTATCAGAGCCAGGGAACCTACCAGTGAAGTAAACCAGGTAATAGGCATGTATTTATACAGTCCACCCATCTTGCGCATATCCTGTTCATGATGCATTCCAATAATTACAGAACCTGCGGCGAGGAATAACAGAGCCTTGAAAAAGGCGTGGGTAACCAGGTGAAACATTGCAGCGGCATAGGCTGATGCACCGAGGGCAACCGTCATGTAACCCAGCTGCGACAGGGTTGAATAGGCAATAACACGCTTGATGTCGTTCTGCACCAGGCCAAGCAGGCCCATAAACAAGGCAGTGATAGCACCGATCACAAGAATAAAACTGAGCGCGGTTTCTGATAATTCAAATAACGGTGACATTCTCGACACCATGAAAATACCGGCAGTTACCATGGTTGCCGCATGGATCAAGGCAGAAATAGGTGTTGGGCCTTCCATAGAATCAGGTAGCCATACGTGTAAAGGTACCTGTGCTGATTTACCCATGGCACCGATGAACAGACATATACAGATCACTGTCATCACCGACCAATCATGACCACTTAATATCTGAATGGTTTGACCTTCAACAGCTGCAGTTCGACTAAAGACATCAACATAATCAAGACTACCGAAATAAAGTAACACACCGGCAATACCCAACAGGAAACCAAAATCACCTACCCTGTTAACCAGGAAAGCTTTCAGATTGGCAAAAATAGCAGTGTCTTTTTTATACCAGAAGCCAATAAGCAAGTAGGACACCAGGCCCACACCTTCCCAGCCAAAAAACAGTTGCATGAAGTTATTTGACATAACCAGCATCAACATGGCGAAGGTAAACAATGAGATATAACTGAAGAAACGCTGATAACCGGGGTCATCATGCATATAGCCAATCGTGTAAATATGAATCATCCACGAAACAAAGGTCACTACTACCATCATTGTTACCGATAGCCTGTCAACGAGAAAACCCACGTTAATATCCAGGTTACCAATACTCAGCCAGGTATAAATCGTCTGGTTAAACTCTTCGCCGCCATCAAAGACGATATATTTAAATGCAACCATTGAAAGGATCGAGGAAACACCGACGCCGATAATCGTAACCCAGTGGGCACCGGCACGACCTATGACACGACCAAACAAGCCCGCAATTACAGATCCCAGTAAGGGTGCAATAACAATGGCCAGATAAATATTTTCCATATTCTCAAACATATTTATCCCTTCATACTATTCAGATCAGCAACATTGATGGTATTTCTGTTTCTAAACAGGACCACCAGTATGGCCAGACCAATAGCAGCTTCTGCAGCCGCAACGGTCAAAATGAAGAACACAAAAACCTGTCCACCTATATCACCGAGGAAATGTGAGAAGGCAACGAAGTTCAGATTGACTGACAACAACATCAATTCAATGCACATCAACAATATGATTACATTTTTACGATTGATAAAAATTCCAGCAACGCTGATGCAAAACAAAATTGCAGCAAGGATTAGAAAGTCAGAGAGTACGAGCATAATTATTCTTTCTCCGCTTTCATTTTAACAAGACGCACACGGTCTTTACGTTTAACGGAGACCTGTTTTTCAGGCTTTGGTGTTTTATGGGTTCGCGGTTTACGCATGGTCAGAGAAATTGCGGCAATGATCGCTACCAGTAATATGATGCCAGCGATTTCAAAGGGATAAAGGTAATTTGTGTACAGCGCCAGCCCCAGCTCTTTAGTATTGCTGTATCCGGGGTCGTGCTGCGCAACACTTGCCACCGCTGCGATATCAAACTGGCTGGATCCGACAATCAAACCCATGGAAATCAACATTAATACAGCAACACCAATCCCAACTGGCAAAAATTTGACAAAGCCTTCTCGCAGCACCGTCATGTTTATGTCGAGCATCATCACCACGAAAAGAAATAAAACCATCACCGCACCGACATAAACCAGTATCAGGACAATCGCTAGAAACTCAGCCTGTAGTAATAACCAGATAGCAGCACAGGAGAAAAAAGACAGAACCAGAAACAGAACCGACACAACCGGGTTACGCATGGACACAACCATACCTGCTGAAAAAATCAGCATCGCGGCAAAACAATAAAATACTATTTGTTCAATCATTGCTTTCTCTTGTGTCTCACTTATCTATAAATCGCCTGATTTGCGCGATCCTCTGCTATTTGCGCTTCTACCCTGTCGCCTACTTCAAGCAACTTTTCTTTTGTCATCAAA
>JABHFC010000089.1 GCA_018676275.1 Gammaproteobacteria bacterium
CCGTTTTTACAGCTACAGCCGCAGGCGAAACCTGATGTTCAGGTATTGGAACATGCAAATTTGTTTCGGTTACAGGCTTTGCTACAGGATCATCCCAGTTCAACATTCATACATTCCTCATTACTGATTTCTTTGGGCTTATTGACATGCTTCACAATCCGGCTCGAGGATTGAACAGGCCTTCGGGGCTTCAATAGGTTCAAACTTTTCTTCCGGTCCGGCATTACTATTTGTTGCACCTTTCTCCATGTGAGTAGCGCCAAGAGAACGTAAATAATAGGTAGTTTTCAAACCCCGCATCCAGGCCAGTTTATAAAGATTATCCAGCTGTTTGCCGCTAGGCTCTGCCATATATAAGTTTAGAGATTGACCTTGATCGATCCATTTTTGTCGACGTGATGCGGATTCAATTAACCAGCGGGAATCAAATTCGAAAGCGGTGGAATAGAGTTGCTTTAAATCATCCGGGATACGATCAACAGACTGTACACTTCCGTCAAAATACTTAAGATCGTTGACCATTACGTCATCCCATAAATTGCGTTCTTTAAGGTCATGTACAAGATATGGATTTACAACAGTAAATTCACCTGAGAGGTTCGACTTCACAAACAGGTTTTGATAAGTCGGCTCAATTGACTGAGTAACACCACAAATATTGGATATAGTTGCAGTGGGTGCAATCGCCATACAATTCGAATTACGCATCCCGTGCTTTTGTACACGACCGCGAAGGCTTTCCCAGTCCAGGGTGGAAGATTCGTCTACTTCCAGATAACCATCTCTTGCGTCTTTCAATAGTTTCAATGAATCAACCGGCATGACTCCCTGACTCCAGAGTGAGCCTGCAAAACTGGGATATGCACCGCGTTCTTCAGCCAGATCAGATGAAGCCTGAATTGCAAAGTAACTTACTGCTTCCATACTACGATCAGCAAATTCAATGGCTTGTTCTGAAGCATAAGGTGTGCGAGTTTTATAGAGCGCATCCTGAAAGCCCATGATACCCATGCCAACAGGACGATGACGTAAATTAGAACGTCGGGCCTGCGGTACACTGTAATAGTTGTAGTCAATTACATTGTCGAGCATACGCATAGCGGTAGTGATGGTTTTAGAAAGCTTGTCCATATCAAGCCCATTCTCATCAATATGCTGGGCAAGATTAACTGAACCAAGATTACAGACTGCAATTTCATCGACAGAAGTGTTCAGCGTTATTTCAGTACAAAGGTTTGATGAATGTACGACACCACTATGTTGTTGTGGCGAACGTAGATTGCAGGGATCCTTGAACGTAATCCAGGGATGACCTGTTTCATATAACATGGAGAGCATTTTTCGCCATAGGTCTACTGCACGAATTGTTTTGTATGTACTGATTTCCCCACGCGCAGCCATGGCTTCGTATTCGGTGTATCGTACTTCGAAATCCTTGCCATACAAATCATGTAAGTCCGGTGTTTCGTTCGGCGAAAACAAGGTCCAGTCACCATCTTCACATGCGCGTTTCATAAACAGATCGGGAATCCAGTTAGCTGAATTCATATCATGGGTACGGCGTCTTTCATCACCCGTGTTTTTACGTAGCTCGATAAATTCTTCTATGTCCAGATGCCAGGTTTCCAGATAGGCACACATTGCCCCTTTGCGTTTACCGCCCTGATTTACTGCAACAGCTGTGTCATTTGCGACTTTGAGAAAGGGTACAACGCCCTGTGACTTGCCATTGGTGCCTTTGATATGCGCGCCCATAGCACGAACCGGTGTCCAGTCATTGCCAAGACCGCCTGCATACTTCGACAACATCGCATCGTCTTTTATGGCGCTAAAAATACCATCAAGATCATCCGGTACCGTACTCAGATAACAACTTGAAAGCTGTGGGCGAAGGGTTGCTGAATTAAACAGGGTGGGTGTAGAACTCATGAAATCAAAAGAAGACAGCAGATCATAAAATTCTATAGCTCTTGCTTCCCGATCCAGTTCGTTAATGGCCAAACCCATTGCGACACGCATAAAAAAGGCCTGGGGTAGTTCAAAGCGAATATCGTTGGAATGGATAAAATACCTGTCGTACAGGGTTTGCAAACCAAGATAGGCAAATTGTTGATCACGTTCTGCTTTTAAGGCATTTCCAAGTCGATCCAGATCATATTTAGCAATTTCGTGATCCAGCAATTCCAGATCAGTTCCACACTGGATATATTTCCTGAAATAATCAGGATAACGGCTCGTCATTTCCTCCTGAGTGGCGACAACAGTGGAGTCTTCGACAAAGCTTAGTGCCTCACGTCGCATGTCATCCAGTAGAAGGCGAGCAGCGACATAACTGTAATTAGGTTCTTTCTCTATCAGGGTTCTGGCACTCATCACCAGAGCGGGGTTTACATCTGTTTCGTTGACACCATCAAAAAGGTTACGTAATGCATCATCAATGATCAGGTGACCATCTATGTATTCCAGTCCCTGGCAAGCCTCGTTAACAATAGCAAGGAGACGATTCATATCCAGCGGTCTTACCGAACCATCAGCAAGAGTCACATTCGTGATCTTATCGGAGGTGGCTTCTCCACTTAGTTGCTTATCATGTTTGGCCTTCTCAGCGCGTTCACGACTGCGTTCTTCGCGATAAATAACATAAGCGCGAGCTACTTTTTGCTCTCCTGCACGCATCAAAGCTAATTCGACCTGATCCTGAATATCTTCGATATGAACGGTGCCACCACTGGGCATGCGCCGGGTCAGTGCAGAGGAAATTTGTTCACTCAGTGCATCCACTTTTTCATGTACACGAGTTGATGCCGCTGCTGTACCACCTTCAACATCGAGGAAGGCTTTGGTTAAGGCAACACTAATCTTGCTCGAATCAAAGCTAGTGACTTTATTGTTACGACGAATAACCTGATATTCACCGGGCTGATGCGTGGTGAGTTCTGCTTGAGGTGTTATTACTTCCGGTTTTACTGCACTGACACTAGGTCCAATTACTGATTCGGCTAAAGTGGCCTTTTCAACCCCCATATCCCCTCCTATAAAGGTTAATTACTGAATATTATTGTTATCGTCTGAAAACTTAGAAATAAGATGAAGTTTTTTACGTAAGGCAAATTAAAGCACCACAAGAAATTGTGGTCAAGTTGTATTTAACATACGACATATTGTGGATTGTACTGTTAATCAGGGTCGGATTTCTTGTGGATAACTTGGGGGAATTTTCTGTTCTGGCGATGGTGCTAAGCACCAATATCAGGATATTCAGTGACTTAGTTTGGGATGTGGATAGGGATCAGCTATACCCGAATAAATTGGCACTGGTGCCAGTAAGCAGGATCTTGCTACTTCTGCTTTAAACGGGGCAAAAAAAATTAAATTATTATGAAAATATTTCAGTAATTTTTTTCGTGCGACGCAGGAATTGAATATCATGGGTTAATATGTATCTGCGTTGACACGAATTCATACAGAAAAAGTGGTCCAGATAATTCACGATAACAAGTTTAAAGGTAATTTTGAGGAGAGCTGGTGTAATGGCAATAGAAGTGAAAGTCCCGAATCTGGGTGATTTTAGTGACGTTGAAATCATTGAAATCAATGTTGGGATCGGAGATGAACTGCAAGTGGAAGATCCTGTCCTTAGCCTGGAGACAGACAAAGCAACGATGGAGATACCTTCACCAGCCGCTGGCACAGTGGAATCTGTGTCAGTCAAAGTTGGCGATAAGGTTTCTGAGGGAGACCTTTTGTTAACCATGAACGAGATAAAAAGTGAGCGTAAAGCTGTTGAAAATAGTGCCAACAAGCCGATAGCTTCGGCTCCTGCGAATTCCAATGCTGACCATACTACCGAGATTGTTGTGCTTGGATCCGGGCCCGGAGGCTATACAGCCGCCTTTCGTGCGGCTGATCTAGGCAAGAAAGTCGTATTAGTGGAGCGTTACTCTTCATTAGGGGGCGTTTGCTTGAATGTTGGCTGTATCCCTTCCAAGGCCCTTTTACATGCAGCCAAGGTGATTAGCGAAGCTAAAGAAGTGAAAGAGTTTGGTATCGAATTTGCGGCGCCGACTGTGGATCTGGACAAACTGCGTGGATGGAAGGAAAAGGTGCTGGGACAGCTGACCAATGGACTTAAAGGTCTGGCTAAACAGCGAAAAGTTGAAGTGTTGCATGGTGAAGGCAAATTTGTTGCAGCAAATCAAATGAGCGTAAATACGAGGGAAGGCGAGAAAATCGTCAATTTTGAGCAGGCAATCATTGCTGCTGGCTCACAGGCAAGCAAAGTACCTGTATTTCCGGACGATCCGCGCATTATTGATTCTACCGGAGCGCTGGAGTTGAAAGAAATCCCTAAACGAATGCTGATAATCGGGGGTGGCATCATTGGTCTGGAAATGGCCACGGTTTATCACGAGTTAGGAGCGGAAATCACAGTAGTTGAGATGCTGGATAATATAATTGCCGGTGCTGATGCAGATGTTGTTAAACCCCTGTTAAGACGTATCCAAAAACAATATAAAAATATTTATCTGAGTACGCGCGTGACTGAAATAAAAGCACTGAAAAAAGAATTACAGGTATCTTTCGATGGAGCTAAAGCACCGGACAAAGAGAGTTTTGATGTGATTCTCGTTGCCGTAGGCAGGCGACCAAATGGTCATAAAATAGGTGCAGATAGCGCCGGTATTGAAGTAAATGAACAGGGTTTTATCCCGGTAGATAAACAGCAACGCACAAATGTGGGACATATCTATGCAATCGGTGACATTGTCGGACAGCCAATGCTGGCACATAAAGCGGTACATGAAGGAAAAGTTGCGGCAGAGGTAATTGCCGGGATGAAAAGCGCGTTTGATGCCAGAGTTATTCCATCAGTTGCGTATACCGATCCGGAAGTAGCGTGGGTTGGGGTAACGGAATCTGAAGCGAAAGAGCAGGGGTTAAAATTTGGAAAGGGTGTCTTTCCCTGGGCTGCAAGTGGGCGTTCCTTGAGTCTTGGCAGAAATGAAGGCATGAGCAAACTTCTATTCGATGAAGAAACTGATCGTGTTATCGGTGCTGGTATATGCGGACCAAATGCAGGCGACTTAATCGCAGAAGTAGCACTTGCGATTGAAATGGATTGTGATGCGACTGACCTGAGTCTGACGATTCATCCCCACCCAACCTTGTCAGAAACTGTGGCTTTTGCCGCGGAGATGTTTGAAGGCACGATTACAGATTTAATTCCCCCGAAGAAGAAATAACTAATTACAGCATCTGTTTCTGTAAGTCGATAAGGTAATCAATGTCTTCTTCCGTGTTAAAGAAATGAGTCGATACACGCAGGTTACCGACGCCGCCAAGTGCACGCATTGAGATTTTAATGGGACGCATACAACGACCGGGAGAAGCACAGCGGGTAAAAAATGCGGAATCTTTTTCATAATCCCCGGTGGTATAAGTCACCATTCCATGCCGTTTAGCAGGGTCGGATGGGCTGGTTACTTCGCAGCCAATTTCCTGCAGACGTTCTATTGCATAGCCGCCGAGCCGTTTGACACGCTCTTCAACATTATGGATGCCAATCTTGTCATAGAATTTTAAGGTCGCAATCCAGCCAAACAAGGCTGGACCTATGGTGACGTCCTGGGAAAATTGATTGGCATTATTCACAGGCTGGGCTTCCCAGCTTTTCATTGTGTCATGATCTTTGTCGGCAAAAGGTACCCCGGGAACATCTGCCCAAATGTAATTACGATAACGCGCGTCAATGCTATCCATTACCGAACGCTTTATGTAAAACACACCTGCACCTTCCGGTCCGCATTGCCATTTATAGGTGCCTGAAATCAACATGTCGACATCATCATCTTTAACATCGATATTCATGGCTCCCATTGTTTGCATCGCATCATCCAGTACCAGCGCGCCATGGGCATGAGCAATTCTTGATACTTCTTTCATATCAAAGGTGAATCCACAAAAGGCGGTAGTGCGATCTACAATAACCATGCGGGTATTGTCATCCACCATCTTCTCCATATCTTCCATCAGGATTTCGCCCTTAACATTTGGGATCACTCTTATTTCAAGACCGTAGCGACGTCTGAGATCCTGCAGAATATAAGGAATGGAAGGGTAGGATAAATCAGTAATTACAACATTATCACCTTCATTCCATTCGAACATATTGTAGAGGATTAGGTTTGCGGTAATTGCTGGTCGATAAGTATTAGTGACTTCATCCTTATCTGCATTGATGAATTTGGCACTACGTTCGATACTTTCATTCCAGGCTGCTAGTAAGAAAGGGTGAGTAGCTATATCCGCATTGGGAATATCTTCCATACGACCATATTCAACGAAGTTATAGAAATCGCGTACCGCATCAAGCCAGTATTTCCCCGGAATCATCTGGTCCGCTGCATTCAGGTACACCCAATGCTCCAGCAATTTAAATTCAGAGCGTATTTCGTCAATATGATTGTCTATGTAGTTATTACTCATGTTCTTACCTGTTTTCTTGTATTGTGTAATGTAAATTTTGAGACGCAATGGTACAAGGAAGCGGTTTGAAATATTAGTGATAAGCCTAAAAATTTTGGCATTATCGCCCTAATAATGTCGCTGGAAATAAAAATGGATATGCTGGAAGATTCACAATCAGACTTACAGGAGAACAGGCCGGAACATGGTGTCAAAAACAGATCCAGATGACATTGCAAAATCTCCAACTGGGGATGCATACCTGTTAACACCGGGGCCATTGACGACATCGGAGACGGTAAAACAGGCTATGTTGCACGACTATGGCTCACGCGATGGTAGTTTTGTCAATTTGACCCGAGATGTATGCGCTCAGCTATTGGATATTGCTGATGCTCGTGAAAGCTGCGATTGCGTTCCTATACAAGGCAGCGGAACTTTCGCAGTCGAAGCTATGCTGGCAACTATGTTTTCTCAAAAAGGTAAATTATTGAACCTGGTAAATGGTGCCTATGGTCATCGTATTACCGAAATTTGTGAATACCTCGGCAGGGAATGTGTCGTGCTTGAATTTGCAGAAGATGTGCCGGTTGATGTTGAGAAACTGGAGCAGGCCCTGATTGACGATGAGAGTATTAGCCATGTTTCCGTTATTTACTGTGAGACTAGCTCGGGAATACTGAACCCACTTGAGAAAATTGCCGAAGCGGTAAATCGATATGGTCGCGCCCTGTTGATTGACGCTATGAGTAGTTTTGGCGCGTTACCCCTGAGCACCAGGAATATTCCTTTCACCGCGTTAGCGGCATCCAGTAACAAATGTCTTCAGGGTGTGCCGGGTATGGGATTTTGTATAGTGAAAAAAGAGGCATTGCAGAGTAGCGCAGGCAATGCCCATTCATTAAGTCTCGACTTACACAAGCAAGCAGAGGCCATGAGCAAAAATGGTCAATGGAGATTTACACCACCGGTTCACTGTTTACTGGCTTTGGCTCAAGCATTAACAGAGTTAGACGAGGAGGGCGGTATTGTTACCCGCGAACAACGTTATAGAAGTAATTGTCAAATACTCAGGGATGGCATGCGTGAACTGGGATTTAGACCATTATTGCCAGACGAATTACAAGCGCCCATCATTGTTACTTTTCATATTCCGGAAAACCCTGGGTTTGAGTTCCAGCAGTTTTACGATCGACTAAGCGCAAGAGGCTATGTTATTTATCCAGGCAAGATTACAAATGCAGATACCTTTCGTATCGGCTGCATAGGTGATCTTGGTAGTAATGAAATGCACGGTGCTTTGCTTGCCATCAAGGCGACTTTGAAAGACATGGGAATAGAAAATCTATAAAGACCGGCTGTAAATTACTTATCTATAACTGCCGTTGCTTCCATTTCAACCAGAAATTCTGGTAAAGCTAAAGATTGAATACCTAAGAGAGTGTTTACGGGTAAGGCGTCTTTATCAAAGAACTTTGCCAGTACGCCAGCGATAGTCTCAATCTGCTCAGGATTGTAGTTCACTATATAGATGGTCAGTCGGACAACATCCTTCAATGTTGCACCTGTTTCAGCGAGAGCATGGCCAATATTCTCCAGAGTCTTTTCCATTTGTAGGCCCAGATCATCACCACCAACGATATTCATTTCTTTATCCCAGGCAGTTTGACCCGCACAAAACACCAGTTTTTTGCCTTCGGCAGAAACAACCTGTGCGAATCCGAAATCAGCACTTGGGAACAAAGCATCAGGTTGAAAGGATTGTCTGGACATGATTAAACTCCTATAGATGTTAATGAACCTACCAAAAGTCTTTGTGAGGAAGCAAGGCCTCTGTCTCCATTACCGGGCCAATAACCTCGATTGGCCACGGGGCATGCTCAAAAACAGAACGAGACTGAAGCTTCAAACTAGGCGCCCCTGGCACATCGCCGATTTCCTTGTACAGAGCTTGCATGCCAAGACCAAATACAACACGTCTTATATTGCCCCATACAATAGCGCCTGCGCACATTGGACAAGGTTCTGAGCTTGCATAAAGTGTACAGGTAGATAATTGTTCTGGCGTGTATTTTCCTGTTGCTGCTCGTATCAAATTTAGTTCGGCATGGGCTGTGGCGTCGCGGTAAGAAACAACTGAATTTTCAGAAGCAAGAAAGGCTCTACCATCGGCATCAACCAGCGCCGCGCCGAAAGGGTGATTGCCATGTTGTCTGGCTCGCTCTGCTCCGGTGAAAGCAAGTCTTAAAAAATCGTAATCAGCAGGTGTCATTTCCCCATTCGATCTAAAACTTCATCAGTCTTCATTACATCTCCAAACTGTTGAATAATGGATTCCAGCGTCGCCTGGTGTTCGCGATCTGACAGCGCGGCACAACAGTCTTCAACTATGACAACATTAAAGTCCATGTCGAAGGCATCTCGAGCAGTAGTCTCGCAGCATATATTGGTTTTAGTTCCTGCAATCAAAAGAGTTTCGATTCCACGACTACGCATTACACGCTCGAGCGTTGAAGCGCTGGGTGCAAGACAACTGTAACGGTTTTTGATGAGGTTTATATCATCTTCATGACTGTCCAGTTCATGCCACAGCAAAGTTCCCTCCGCTCCGGGTTCCATGTATCTCATGGTTCGTTCACGGACTTCGCTTGCGACAATATGCTTAAAAAAGTTTTCCCATTCGCTGCGGCCACCGTGATGACTGAACTCACTTACAATCCAGACAACATCTCCACCTAGTTTACGTAAATCTGTAGCTAATCTGTTTATGTTTGGAACAATACTACGTGATTCCGGCACTTCAACGGGAGCACCTTCCTTACAGAAAGCGTTTTGCATATCTATGACGACAAATGCTGTTTTCTTTGGATCGATATTGTCGTAGAGATGTAAACGCCCTCGACGTTGCATAACCCGCTCAATAATTTCATCACTGATGCCAATGTCATGCATATAAGCACCTCATAATTAATGTTTTAAACATAAATCTTATCTTCTAAAAACGCGTCGCCTGCTATGGCCAATTCAGTATCCAGCAAAACACCGCATTCAGGACAACTGAATGAACGAAATAATACGCCTTCACCTGTTGTATAGGGAACACCCATAGTGTTCATTTTTTCTTCATTTAGCTGCGCAGTGTGCTTCCAGTTTCTGGTTTGCGAGCCGAATTCATGATCACATTTAAGACAGCTTACCGTTGCCTTATCATCGTGTCCGTTAATTTTAAGCGTCTGTGATAGTTGCATTTTTATCTTTTCCTGAATCCTTTGTCATTCTAGCTGTCAGTAATGAATCGCGTTGCATTGCGCTGGCTTTTTCATCCAGTTCATTACCGGATTGATCAGTGACAACGCCATAAA
>JABHFC010000090.1 GCA_018676275.1 Gammaproteobacteria bacterium
CAAGCAACTGCAATTGAGCCAAAGGCTGTGCCGCTGGCGATAGTTGGTATCGGCTGTCTGTTTCCAAAAGCTAATAATGTTGATCGTTACTGGACAAATATTCGTGATGGTGTTGATGCCATAAGCGAGATCCCTACTACGCACTGGAATCCTGAAGAATATTTTAATGAAGATAAAAGTGCGCCCGATATGACTTATGCACGTCGCGGTGGCTTTATCGATCCTGTTGATTTTGATCCCTTACTTTATGGCTTAAGCCCGAACAATATTGAAGCGACAGATACCACACAATTGCTGGGCATGGCGGTTGCACGCCAGGCTTTGCTCGACGCCGGTTACGCTACCGCTAAAGACAGCGATGATGGCAGGCAATTTGATCGAGATCGCACCAGTGTCATTCTTGGTGTCACCGGCACACTGGAACTGGTTATTCCTTTGGGCGCGCGACTGGGGCACCCAATTTGGCGCAAGGCCCTGGCCGATGCAGGTGTTGATAAAGACACTGCTGAAGACATTGTTCAGCGCATAGCAGATGGCTATGTGCCCTGGCAGGAAAACTCATTTCCAGGATTACTCGGTAACGTGGCTGCAGGACGTATTGCAAACCGCTTCGATCTGGGTGGTACAAATTGCGTTGTTGATGCTGCCTGCGCAAGTTCTTTGAGTGCCGTACACATGGCGGCGATGGAACTATATGCCGGGCGATCGGACATGGCGATCACGGGTGGTTTCGATACCTTCAATGACATATTCATGTACATGTGTTTTAGCAAAACGCCAGCCTTATCACCTACCGGCAATAGTAAACCTTTTGATCTGAATGGAGACGGCACTATCCTCGGTGAAGGTCTGGGTGCTGTTATTTTGAAAAGACTGGATGATGCGAAGCGCGATGGCGATCAGATATACGCAGTTCTAAAAGGTATCGGTTCATCCAGTGACGGTAAAGGAAATGCGATTTATGCGCCGAACGCAAAAGGTCAGGTCAAGGCCTTAAATGACGCATATGACCAGGCAGGTGTGACGCCACGCAGCATTGAATTGCTGGAAGCGCATGGAACCGGAACCAAGGTTGGCGATGCTGTCGAGGCGACAGCGCTGTCAGAAGTTTATCGGGAAGATCAGCAGGAAGGTAGCTGGTGTGCCATTGGTTCAGTCAAGTCCATGATTGGTCATACCAAGGCTGCAGCAGGTATTGCCGGGATGATCAAAGTTGCAATGGCGCTGAATCATAAAGTTTTACCACCGACGATTAAGGTTGAGCAACCACTGGAGATGTTGAAGCCTGGTTCTGCTCCCGTTTATGTTAATGCCAATAAGCGTCCATGGATTTCCAAAACTGATCACCCACGCCGTGCCGCACTAAGTGCTTTTGGTTTCGGCGGCAGTAATTTTCATTGCGTGCTGGAAGAAGTAGAACAGGCGAAAGCGGAAATAGAATGGGAAGGTAAAGTGATCCTGTTTTCTTTTAGCGCTGATTCTGTAGATGAACTGAAAACTACGCTTGCAGAAATTGATCACAAACAGGACTGGCTCGATTTAAGGGCAGAGGCATCTCGTTCCCTGAAGACATTTGATGTCAGCCGAAATTTCCGTTTAATGCTGGTGGTGACGGAACAAACACAGCTTGAAAAAATGCTTGGCACAGCCCGGACGATGCTGGATCAGGGCGGGGACAAGACCTTCTGGAGCACCCCCGACGGTGTATATTTCGGCAGCGGAGAGCAGACAGGCAAATTGGCTATGCTGTTTCCCGGACAGGGATCGCAGTATACAAATATGTTGCTGGATCTGGCCTGCCAGTTTCCACAAATGCAGGCCGCTTTGGTAGAAGCCGAGTCAGAGTTTTCTTCGCGACATTCAGGTCAAAGCCTGAATGATCTGATCTACCCGATAGAACCATTTTCGGATGAAGCACGAAGGCAAAATGAAGAAGAGTTACGTGCTACACAGCACGCACAACCCGCTATTGGTGCTGTCAGTATTGGTGCAGCAAAAATTCTGCAAGACTTTGGTGTCAAAGCAGACGTGACCGCCGGACATAGCTTTGGTGAATTAAGTGCGCTGAGTGCAGCCGGAGTGATTGATGAAATCGATTTACATAAGCTGGCAATTAAACGTGGCGAGTTGATGCAAGCAAAGGCAGGTGATCAGGGTTCGATGCTGGCGGTGTCGGCTTCCGCGGCAGTGGTGCATGAATTCCTTGAAGGTGAGCCGCTTGATCTAATCATCGCAAATAATAACGGACCAGCACAGGTTGTATTGTCCGGTGCGACCGATCAAATTGATTTGGCACTTACGCGTTTGAAAGAGCGCGGAGTTGCGGTGAAGAAATTACCAGTATCAGCAGCTTTTCACAGTATTTATGTGGCTGATGCAGAAAAGCCTCTGGCTGAATTTTTACAGTCAATATCTTTCAATCAGAGTGACACCAGCGTCTATGCGAATACGACATCTAAGGCCTATCCTCCGGAGTCTGAAAAATGCAAAGCAATATTAGCCGGGCAACTGGCCAAACCAGTCGAGTTTGTTGCGCAAATTGAAAACATGTTCACTGACGGCATCGATACTTTCATCGAAGTAGGTCCGGGTAAAACATTATCCGCCCTGGTTAGCTCCATTCTTGGTGAGAAAAAACATCACGCTATTGCCCTTGATGCATCAAAAGGTAAGCGTGATGGCGAGTATGATCTTGCCTGTTTGCTGGCACAGATAAGTGTGCTCGGCCATGCGCTGGAAATTGGAAAATGGGACGCAGGTTATCTTGACAATTATGTTGCAGAATCAGACAAACCTGAATCCTTAATGACCATCAGTCTTAGTGGCGCGAACTATGTGAAACCTCGGCCTCAGCGCGAAGTCAGCGCGACCAAACCAGTAATGAAAATCGCCACTTCCTCATCAGCTCCGACTGTAGGTGGAGTCAAGCCGGAAGCAGTCGAAACATCAGCACAGTCAGCCATACCTGCTTCTCAGGCTGGCGATGTAATGCGAATTACCCAGCAGAGTATACTCGCACTGCAAAAGATGCAGGAACAAACTGCACAATTGCATAAACAATATTTACTCGGTCAGCAAGCCTCGCAACAAACAATTCAGGAGTTGATCCAGCAACAAAGAGCAATGTTGACAGGAGGCGCAGTTACGCCGACAAGCATGCCGCAAGTTGCCAGCGCAGTGGAAACACCTGTTTCTGTAACAGTAGCTGATGTCCCAGTTGTCAAGCCAGTGATGGAAGCTATAAAGACAGCGGTAGCAGATGCGACAGAAACTCGAGTCTCGAGCAATGAAGTAGCGAGTACGAATAAAGGTTTTGATTACGAGGCTTTATTACTCGAAGTTGTGGCTGACAAAACAGGTTACCCGGTTGATATGTTAAGTATGGATATGAGCCTTGACACTGATCTTGGTATTGATTCCATCAAACGCGTTGAGATTCTCTCGGCTTTGCAGGAAAAACTTCCTGGCGTTTCGACTATACAACCGGAAGATCTTGGTACCTTCCAGATGTTGAAACACATTGTCGAATTTCTGGCAAAAGACGCTCCCATTGAAAGTGTCTCAGATGTATCAGTACAAGCAAACCCGGCTGTCGTGGATACCAGGTTGCAGGAAGTCCTGTTAGAAGTGGTAGCCGATAAGACCGGCTACCCCGCTGATATGCTGAACCTTGATATGAACATGGATACCGATCTGGGTATCGATTCCATCAAGCGTGTTGAAATATTGTCGGCCTTTCAGGAGCAAATGCCTGAGGCGCCCACGGTTAACCCGGAAGACCTGGCCAGCTTGCAAACGCTACAGCAGATAGTCGATTTCATGCAATCCAGTATGCCTGCCGGGGAAATGCCAGCGACAGCAGTCGTTGCGATAGCAGACACACGATTTGAGGAAGTACTGCTGACAGTGGTAGCCGATAAGACTGGTTATCCAGCCGACATGCTGAACCTCGATATGAACATGGATACTGATCTCGGTATCGATTCGATTAAACGTGTTGAAATATTGTCCGCCTTTCAGGATGAGATGCCTGAGGCACCCACAGTAAACCCGGAAGATTTGGCCAGTTTGCAGACCTTAGGCCAGATTGTTGAATTCATGCAGGGACAAACTGAATCAGCACCAGTAGTGACAAGCACTACTGTAGAAGCAGCCGTTACGGGCACACCCGTCGCTAAACTGCAGGAGGTTTTACTTGAAGTCGTAGCGGATAAAACCGGTTACCCGGTAGACATGCTGAATCTCGATATGAATATGGATACCGATCTGGGTATCGATTCTATTAAACGAGTAGAAATATTGTCTGCCTTTCAGGAACAGATGCCCGAGGCACCCACGGTAAACCCAGAAGACCTTGCCAACCTGCAAACATTGCAGCAGATAGTTGATCACATGGCCTTCGGTATTGATGCTCCGGCAGAGACTGTTGTCGTCAAAGAACCGGAAGTAAGCCAGCTTCAAAATAATATTTATCGTAGTGTTATTGAAGCTGTTGCACTGACAACAACGGCACGTAAGCCGGTAGATCTTGCTGAGGGTTCATTGGTACTGGTCAGTAACGATGGCAGTGATCTGGCAGAAAAAATATGTACAGCATTAGAGAAACGTAAACTTCACGCGAAAATTATTTCTCTTGATGAAGTACCTGATGTTGATGCAGCAGGCCTTATATTGCTTGCACCAGCGAACGCAGACAACAGTTTTCTCCTGTCGGCATTTCAACTGCTCCAACGCGCGAGTGCATCATTAAAGAAAGCAGAAAGTAAGGGTAGCGCATTACTGGCAGGCGTAACCCGTCTGGGTGGTAACTTTGGTTTTGAACATTTATCCGGCGCCAACCCTGTCTCAGGTGGACTGGCAGGTTTAATTAAAACCGCCGACAAGGAATGGCCTGATATACATTGCAAGGCTATAGATATTGCCGCCAACAGAAGCAGTGTGAAACTCGCCAGTACTATCGTTGAAGAGGTTTTAAACCAGGGGCCGCTGGAGACAGGTATAAAAGATGAAAGTCTTTACCAACTGGCTTTAACAACAAACCTGGTCGTCGATAAAAAACCATCGCCCGACTTATTTGATACAGGTGATGTCGTTATTATCACTGGTGGCGCTCGTGGTGTGACTGCGGAAGTAGCAGTGGCAATGGCTGATAATTTCCATACTAATTTACTATTAGTTGGTCGTAGTCCATTACCTGATCAAGAAGCAGAATGGTTGCAGGGCTTGCAGGAAGAAGCTGCGATTAAGAAGGCAATTATAGAGCATAGCGAAGGCGACAAGCCATCCCTGGCTAAAGTGGAAGAATCATACAAACAGATTCTTGCCAGCCGAGAGATTAGGAATAACATTTCGCGGATGCAGGAAAGTGGTGTCCAGGTTTCATATCAATCTATCGATATAAGGGATAGAGACGCGGTTACCGAGCTTGTAAAAAATGCTCGCAAAGAGTTTGGCAATGTTGCCGGGATTATCCATGGTGCAGGCGTGCTTGCCGATAAGTTGATCGAGGACAAGACCGAGGAACAATTCCAGCAAGTTTATTCAACCAAGATAGATGGCATACAGAACCTTCTTCTTGCATGTGAAAAGGATAAGCTGAAAACAATAGTTATGTTTTCTTCCTCAACTGCCCGGCTGGGAAGGAAAGGTCAGGTTGATTACGCCATGGCTAATGAGGTATTGAACAAGATCGCGCAACAACAGCAGCTTAACCGCCCGGATTGTCGTGTGCTTAGTGTTAACTGGGGTCCCTGGGATGGCGGCATGGTCACGCCACAATTAAAGAAACTGTTTGAAAGTGAAGGTGTGGGCGTTATTCCACTGCAGGCAGGCGCTGATTTCCTTGTCCAGGAGATTAGTAGTGAGGGCCCAGTCGAGGTGATGTTATTGGGTTCCGAAATGCAGTTCGAAAATGCTTCCGGAGAACAAGATTCTGTCTTGAATGAATCCTTGCATTTCGTTAGTGAACTGCAGCTGAGTATCAATGATTACCCGGTGCTTGAGTCTCATATAATGAATGGCAAAGCAGTATTACCAGCTGCACTTATCGCTGAGTGGCTTGCCCACGGGGCGATGCATAATCATCCGGGACTTGCCTTTATAGGTTTCAATGATTTCAGAGTATTAAAAGGCGTTGTACTGGATGCAGATGAAAAAGTTGATCTGCAGATCATGGCTGGACAGACGGTCATAAAGGCAAACGAAGATCTTGTTATAGTTGAATTACGCAGTGGAACAACATTACATGCCCGCGCCGTGGTTGTGCTGGGAACAGACTATGCAGAGCCGGGTCAGACTGTAAGCGCAAAGATTACAGGTGCTTATCCATTCAACAACAAGGAATACTATGAAAACGCACAGTTGTTTCATGGGCCTGCATTACAATGCGTAGAGTCCATTAGTGCATGCTCTGCGAATGGTATAAGCGGTAAAGTAATGAGCGCACCTTCACCCTCAGAATGGATGTCACAGCCGATGCGTTCTTCCTGGCTGGCTGATCCGATGATTCTGGACGCGAGTTTTCAGATGATGATCCTCTGGAGTTTTCAGCATTCAGACTCAGCTTCATTACCAACCAGAATTTCTGCCTATCGCCAGTTCCAACGCAAGTTTCCGAAAGAAGGTATAAATCTGGATATATCCTTAACAAATATCAGCAAACATGCTGCGACAGCAACAATTGAAATATTCGACAAACAAAAGAAATTACTGGCGCGCATTGAAGGCTATGAGTGTGTTATCGATGCTTCTCTAAATGAAGCTTTCAAACGCAATACAATAGAAATTTCGGCAAAAGCCTGATTAGACAATTAAGTGCAACTGAGTATTCTTGAACTGAAAGTACCACCTGTCGTACAGCTTCTGTTGCTTTTTGTTCTTATGTGGTTTCTTTCAATTAGCATTCCCGTGTTTTCTTTTGTTATTCCCGCTAATTGGCAATTGTCGTTAACATTTACTTGTCTTGGTCTGGCATTATCAATCAGTGGTGTCATAACTTTTCGACTGGCCAGTACAACTGTAGATCCACGGTGTCCTGAAGAAGTATCAACTATAGTAAAATCAGGCGTATATAAATGGAGCAGGAACCCGATGTACCTGGGATTTTTATCAATTTTACTTGGCTGGGCCTTATATCTGGCTAATGTTTCTGCATTTATCTGTTTGCCCTTATTCGTCCTGTATATGAATCGTTTTCAGATTCAACCGGAAGAGAAAGCCATGAGCACAAGGTTCGGAGATGAATATCTCCTGTATATGAATTCGGTACGTAGATGGATATGAAGATTTAGAGGTGCTTTTATCCATATAATATTATGGATAATCAAGATATTTGGGATAAGTATCGGTGAGAGAGTTGTCTCTCAATAACCATCACAGGAATCAGTATGAAACGTAAACATATATCCAGTGGTTCTGAGTTTGAATCTAAAATCGGATACTCCCGTGCAATAGTTGACGGAGACTATGTATTCGTTTCGGGTACGACAGGTTTTGACTATAAAACCATGTCGATCTCCGATAAGGCTGTAGAACAAGCTGAACAATGTTTTAAAAATATTGAGGAAGCGCTTGTTGAGGCCGGCAGTAGCCTTAATGATGTCGTTAGAGTTCACTATATATTTCCAGATAAGCGGGATTTTGAGCCATGCTGGCCGGTGTTTAAAAAATATCTGGGCAATGCGAGTCCGGCTGCAACCATGTTTGTTGCAGGTCTTCTGGATGAGAAAATGAAACTGGAAATTGAAGTTACAGCACGAGTCAGTAATAAATAGTTAAAGAAAAGTAGAAGGTTTGTTGAAAAATAATTATCCAGGAGGTCTGGACTTTGAGTGAGGGAGTAGAACTGGTTTTACGGGCGAGCCTGATTGGAATTGGAGCAACGATGGTAATGGACTTTTGGGCTCTGGTTTTGAAATATGTTTTTAAAACCCCATCGTTAAATTGGGGAATGGTTGGGCGCTGGTTAGGACATTTATCGAAGGGAACTCTTAATCACACAAATATTAGCGAAGCATCGCCAGTCCGTGCTGAAGTTTCTATCGGCTGGATAGCGCATTATTTTGTCGGAATAGTCTTTGCAGCTCTACTGATCGGAATTATCGGGCTGGAGTGGGCAAGGCAGCCGACCTTTCTTCCGGCTATTATTTTCGGACTCCTTACCGTTGTATTTCCCTTTTTCATCATGCAGCCAGGTATGGGTGCCGGAATTGCGGCCTCGAAAACGCCTAATCCAGCGTTGGCTCGAAAGCGTAGTGTTATTACTCACACAGTCTTCGGAATTGGATTGTATTGTTCAGCAGAACTCACAGCTTTGTTAATCGGGGTGTAAATTAATGACTTATGAATTCAAACTAACAGCAGAGTTTGTTGTTACACCAGATGTGATTTTTGAGTCATGGTTATCCTCACAAGGACATACGGCGATGACCGGTGGTATTGCTCATATGAGTACAGAAATTGGTGCTGTTTTCGATGCGTGGGACGGCTACATCAGCGGTAATAACATAGAAATTGAAGAGGATAGAAAGATTATCCAAAGTTGGAGAACCAGCCATTTTACTGCTGAAGATCCCAACTCATTAATTGAAATCAGGCTTGAAGCTATTGCGGAAGGAACCTTATTGAGCCTTAAACATCAGAATGTACCAGATGAGCAAACCAGCTATGAAGAATTTGGCTGGAACGCTCATTATTTTGAGCCGATGAAAAAGCGTTTTGAATGGTTGAAAATGAGATCATCGATATAGGCGCTCGAAAAAGTAATTAGATAGAAGTTATTAAACAGTGATAAAAATAAAACGAAATATCTACATAGCAGATGACGAAGTTGAGTTTTTAGCGATCCGTGCACAGGGTGCAGGGGGGCAGAATGTTAATAAGGTTTCTTCGGCTATTCATTTACGTTTCGATGTAAACGCATCTTCATTGCCGATTTCAATTAAGCAGCGTCTTCTGAATCAACGTGATCGACGGATTAATAAAGAAGGCGTGATCGTGGTTAAGGCACAGCGTTTTCGTGCGCAGGAAAAAAATCGTGATGATGCCCTGGACAGGTTACGGGAAATTATCATAGACGCAGCAACCGTGCAGAAAGCCAGGCGACCAACCAAACCAACCAAAGGATCCCAGGTCAAGCGCCTGGATAGCAAGACAAAAAGAGCTAGAACTAAAGCACTAAGGGGCAAGGTCTCAGAATAAACAATCGACAGTTATTGTTCCTCTGCATTGGTGTCAGATGACCAGATATTGTTTGATTGCCAATTAGCACGAAGGTAGAGAGTTTCAACTTTTTCGCGGGCCCACTGCGTTTTTCTAAGAAATTTGAGACTGGAGCTGATACTTGGATCTGTCGTGAAGCACTTGATATTGATCTTTTGGCCTAATTCTTCCCATCCGTATTTCTCCACAAGACGCGTTACGATCATTTTCAAGGTCACACCGTGCAATGGGTCCTGAGTTTTCGGTCCAGGCATTCTACTTACTTTCCGGAGTATCTTGCTTATCTGCTTTGGGCTCAGCCTTTTTCACGCGAACTTTGCTGCCATCGATGTCTTTTTGATTAAGGTTTTTCATCGCGGCTTTGGCATCGCCTTGTTTGGGCATTTCGACGAAGCCAAAACCCTTGGAGTCACCAGTGTCTTTATCCATTACCAGCTTACATGATTGCACACCACCATAAGTTTCGAATAATGTTCGAAGCTGTGCCTCTGTTGTACTGCGATGAAGGTTGCGTATTATTAGCTTCATATTCTGACCGTGTTAATATATTAAGAGACTATACAGCGTCATAGCTATCTGTTCACTTCTAATATGACCTTACAAAGCATAGAGTAGTTATGCGGCGTCTCCTATTGTTTGAATCAGACAAAAATTGATAACGGGAATTTGGCCAAAATGAAAAATCTGGAAATACGCAAGGCTACAGGTGCCGATGCTTCATTAATATTAAAGTTCATTACTGAACTTGCTATCTATGAGAAGGCAGAACATGAAGTGCTTGCAACAGAATCTGATATTGAAAAATCTGTTTTTAGCGAAACATCGACCGTCGAAGCTTTAATATGCCTCTCCAACGACGAGCCTGTTGGTTTTGCTATCTACTTTTTTAATTACTCAACCTGGCTTGGCAAATATGGTTTGTTTCTTGAAGATCTGTATGTCTCTCCTGAAAGCAGGGGAGTTGGCGCCGGTAAGGCCTTACTAAAACATCTGGCACAAATAGCGCTTGAGAAAGATTGCGGTCGTTTCGAATGGAATGTTCTTGACTGGAATGAGCCCGCGATCAAATTTTATCAATCTATCGGGGCCAAATCACAGGATGAGTGGATAGGTTATCGTCTGGAAGGTGAATCGCTGCAGAAATTTGCTAATTCGTAAGATCATGAAAAACATATTTCTCATATTATTAGTCCTGTTTTTACCTACGTCATTATTCGCTGAAAATGTATCCGGGAAAAAGATTTTGATAGTTGTTTCAAATGTGGATGACATGGGTGATGTGGAAAAACACGATGCGAGGAATAATCTCTGGGAAGTCGCGCCTCCTTACCATGTATTTGTATCTCATGGTTATGAAGTGGATTTCGTTTCTCCCCAGGGAGGGGAAGTCGGGTTTTCCATGGATCCAATTGGTATTAGCAGTTACACAATCAAGTATGAAAACTTCCTCGGCAAGGCTAATGCATCATTGACGCCGGAACAGCTCAAACCGGAAGATTACAGCGCAGTTTTTATCGGTGGAGGCTATGGTCCACTATTCGATGTAGCCGAAAACAAAACTATCCTGTCGATGATTGCGCAAATTTACGAAGCAGGTGGCTTAGTGGGAGCCTGTGGGCATGGAGCTGGTAGCTTTGCTAATGTAAAACTTGTTAATGGTAATTATATGGTGAAAGGCTTACGCATCGCAGGCTTTCCAAACTCAACTGAAAAAGCCAAGTCATGGGCGAAGCAGGGCACCTTGCTGCCATTTCTGGTAGAAGAAAAATTAAGAGAAAACGGAGCAATCGCACTGAACAAGGAAACGCTTAAAGACAAGAATGAGGTAGTTATTGACCAGCGTCTTGTAACAAGCATGTTTTTACCCTCTGCTGCACTTGTGGCGAAAGAAATGATTAATTTACTCGAGACGCAATAGATGTTGACCCGGAAAGACGAGCCATGCGCGTAGAATTATTGATAAATTAGGCTGTGGCAATAAAATACAAGCTGGAAGATATGCGACCCACAGGCGTGGCCTGTTCAGCCTGTCGCAAAGGCACGCTGGAACCGGCCAGAGGTCGTTATGGGCCAATTTATCGTTGCTCAGCAAAGGGCTGTAATTTCTTTGTGGAAAGCCGGCCTATTGGAAAAAAATGTAAATATTTAAGAGATGGTGAAAAATGTGGTGCCTTGATGGTTGAAGGCACGCAGACCATACCGGACAGGTGTAGTGACAAGTCCTGTCCGAATCGTAATCCGCACAAACTTGAAAAATGACTGTGTTCA
>JABHFC010000091.1 GCA_018676275.1 Gammaproteobacteria bacterium
GGTATTATTCCGAGTTTCCTCGGGGTATTCCCCACATCAAGGTAGATTCCTACGCATTACTCACCCGTCCGCCACTCGCCGCCTGGAAAGCAAGCTTTCCTGCGCTGCCGTTCGACTTGCATGTGTTAAGCATGCCGCCAGCGTTCAATCTGAGCCAGGATCAAACTCTTCAGTTTAATCACAGTAGTTGCTTATAAAGGCAACCAATCTTGGCTCGATGTTCACTTGACAAGTTGACACTTAAGTCAACAAATTTCGCTCCCACCGAAAACTCTGGTGATGCAAATCGTCGACGTAAGCGCCCACACATATTTCTTGATCAGGAATTTTTAAAGAACAACAGCCCGGGCGTACCCAGGCTGTGAGAGCGCGGAATTATACACGCGTTCGGACTACCGTCAACTGAAAATAGAAGATAAATTGAAGTTAAATAAACTTTATAAAAATCATGGTCTTATTTTATCGAAACACGAGCAAATTTGCGCTTCCCTACCTGCACAACATGGGTCTTCCCTGCGCTCAGTTCAATATCCCTCTCACTCACTCTTTCCCCATCAATTCGGACCGCTCCCTGTCCAATCATTCTGAATGCCTCAGAGCTGCTCGGAGTCAGACCAGATTGCTTTAAAACCAGTCCCAAAGCCAGTTTTCCACCGTCTGACTGTACTTCGATGTCTGGCATGTCATCTGGCACTGCACCATGACGGAATCGATTAACAAATTCATCCTGGGCCGCATCCCCCTGATTCGCCCCATGGAAACGGCTAACAATCTCGTGCGCCAATTGCATTTTGATATCGCGTGGGTTCTGCCCATCTGAGACTTCCTGCTTTAACTGGTCTAACTCGCTTAGTGGGCGAAAACTGAGTAATTCAAAGTAGCGCCACATCAGATCGTCAGATATTGACATCAGTTTTCCATACATATCAGCTGGTGGCTCGTCTATACCGACATAGTTATCCAGCGATTTCGACATCTTTTCTACTCCACGAAGTCCTTCAAGTATCGGCATAGTCAGAATCACCTGTGGTTCCTGACCATCTTCCTTCTGCAATTCACGACCCACCAACAGGTTAAACTTCTGATCAGTACCGCCCAGCTCTACGTCAGCGCGCATTGCGACCGAATCATAGCCCTGCATCAGTGGGTAGAGAAATTCGTGTATAGATATAGGTTGGTTGCTGGCATAGCGCTTTTTGAAGTCATCGCGTTCCAGCATTCTGGCGACAGTATATTTCGCTGCCAGTTTTATCATGCCCGCAGCACCCAGGCTTTCTCCCCAGCTTGAATTAAAGCAAATCTCAGTCTTGTCAGGATCGAGTATCTTGAAGACCTGCTCCTGGTAAGTCTTTGCATTTTCAGCAATTTCTTCCTTACTTAAGGCTTTTCTCGTAACGTTTTTACCCGTTGGATCACCAATCAAGCCGGTAAAATCTCCTATCAGGAACATTACATGGTGACCCAGTTCCTGAAAATGTCGCATTTTGTTGATCAATACAGTATGACCGAGATGCAAATCCGGTGCGGTCGGATCAAACCCGGTTTTTATCCTGAGTGGTTTACCCCTTTTTAGCTTATTTAACAGTTCATCCTGTTGGATAATTTCCTCTGCACCGCGGCCGATTAGCTCCAGCGCTTCATCATAATCTGTCATGTAAAAACCTATTTAAATCGCAAATTCTCTAGCTTAGCACAGTCCTCACGCAGCCATGAATGTCAGATCCTGATTGACTCCGGGCCCAACAGACGATATTTTCCACATAAATTAATCTAGTAATCACCGTGACTTACAGAACCTATATAAAGAAAGACTATAAACCCGAGGTTCGCTGGGTTCCAGATCAATGCTGGCATCAGGGTCGCATACGGCTGGTGGCTGGTCTTATTTCGAGCATATTCCTGCTTGGCGCATATAGTTTCTATCCCGGTTCAGAGTCAAAATTAGTCGACACCGTTCCGATTAATATCAAGCCCCACTATGCGAAAGTTGAATTACCAGACCGCAGTACCGACAGCGCAAGTTCAACTCTGCCAATACCAGTAGCAGAAGAAAGATTCACCGAAATAGATGTCGTAAAAGTAGAGCCCTCTCCATGGCAAAAAGTGGAGGTCAAAAAAGGTGACAATCTTTCCACAATTTTTGATCGACTTGGATTGGGACCAAGAGTGCTATTTCAGGTAATGTCAGCTGGCAGACAAACCCATTTGCTTAAAAATTTATTACCGGGCAATTCACTGAATTTTCTGATTGATGACGGGCAATTACAGGCTTTGAAATTTGAACCTGATTTGATCACCTCACTGGAAATTGTAAAACAGGCTAAGGGATATTCCAGCGAGATTATTACTACTGAGCTTGATATTAGAACTAATGAGTCCGGGGGCAGCATTAATAGTTCTCTGTTTCTCGCAGGACAAGATGCTGGTTTATCTGACAACTTAATTATGCAACTCGTATCAATTTTCGGCTGGGACATTGATTTCGCACTGGATATCCGCAAGGGCGATAAATTCAACGTCATCTATGAGGAAAAATACAAAGACAATATTAAAGTTGGCGAGGGTGCCATTCTCGCCGCTGAATTCGTTAACCGAAATCAATCTTTTCGCACCGTACGTTATACCTCGCCGGATGGTGACACGAATTACTTTAATCAGGATGGAGTAAGCATGCGTAAAGCATTTTTACGTACTCCTCTTAATTTCAGTCGTATTAGTTCTCGCTTTAACCTGAGTCGGAAACACCCCGTACTAAACCGAATACGAGCGCACAAAGGTGTTGATTATGCCGCTCCGACCGGCACGCCAATCAAAGCAGCTGGTGATGGAACAGTTGTTCTTGCAGGAAGAAAGGGTGGCTATGGCAGAACCGTAATACTAAAGCACGGTGGCAATCGCAGTACCTTATATGCGCATATGTCGAGCTTTTCAAAAAAAATGAGAAGAGGGAAGAAGGTTAAACAAGGTCAGATAATCGGATACGTAGGAAAATCGGGTCTGGCAACAGGACCTCATTTACATTACGAATTTAGAGTACATGGCGTACACCGGAACCCACTTACAGTTAAGTTACCAAAAGCCTCCGGTGTCCCAAAAAAATACCTGGCGAATTTCAAACAGGAAACTGCCAGCCTGTTAGCTAATCTTGATAAGTCTTCCGACATAAAATTTGCTCAGCAGAAAACCGACGACACCGGTAAGAATAATATTATTGCGCTGGGAGAAACAAATTCAGCCAACCGCAGCGTTCAATAAAAACACAAGCACGATAAATCTACTGTGTACTATATTGGCCTCATGTCCGGAACCAGCATGGACGCAATTGATGCCGCTTTAGTAGAAATAAAGGTACAGAATGTCAATGTTCTGGCCTATGAACAATTTCCCATCCCGAACGAAATCCAGAATCAGGTGAGGAACGTTAATAGTGCTACCTCCATTGAGGAAATATCTGAACTAGATGCCATATTAGGTAAATTGTTTGCCGACGCGAGCTTACGTCTGATTAATTCAAACAATATAGATGTCGATCAAATTTGTGCCATAGGTAGTCATGGCCAAACTGTTTTACACATGCCGGAACACAATTTCCCCCGAACTCTGCAAATTGGTGACGCTAACATCATTGCCTGTCAGACGGGCATCACCACGGTAGCTGATTTTCGTCGAATGGACATGGCCGCCGGAGGTCAGGGAGCTCCGCTGGCATCCGCTTTTCATGCCTGGTATTTTCGTCAATCAGATAAGGCTTGTGCTGTCCTTAATATTGGCGGCATGGCTAACATCACTTTACTTCCGGCAGATCCAGAAAAGACCGTTACGGGCTTTGATACCGGACCAGGTAATGCACTAATGGATGATTGGACCCAGGAACATCTTGGCAAGGACTATGATGAGGATGGCGACTGGGCAGCTTCGGGCACAGTTAGTGAGAGATTATTGCAAGCTTTGCTACAAACACCTTATTTCTCAGCAAAGCCACCTAAAAGTACTGGCAAAGATGACTTCAATCTTCAATGGCTGGATCAAAAACTGGATGAACATGGCGAATCAGTGACAATTGAAGATATCCAGGCAACACTACTGGAATTAAGCGCTTATTCCATCAGTGATGCCATAAACAAGCTGGCACCCGACAGCAGAGAAATATTGGTATGTGGTGGAGGAATTCACAACAAGCAATTGATGCTTAGGTTGAAAGAATTACTCATTGAGAAGGAGATCTGCTCCACTGAAAAATACGATATTGACCCAGATGCACTTGAAGCTGTCGTATTTGCCTGGCTGGCAAAGTGTCGAATGGAAAATACTGCTGCGAATTTACCCTCAGTAACAGGGGCTAGCAAAAAAGTTTTACTGGGAGGAGTTTACAAAGCTTAGTAGTACAAACAATATTCGCGCTGTAGCTACTAATTAAACAGAAAATGATGAACCACAACCACAGGTTGTTTGTGCATTGGGATTGCGAATTACAAATTGTGCGCCTTCCAAACCTTCGGAATAATCGATTTCAGCACCGGTTAAATACTGAATACTCATTGGATCGATGAGTAGTTTTACACCTTCTTTCTCAACGACCGTATCCCCATCTGTGATTGCTTCGTCAAAACTAAAGCCATATTGAAATCCTGAACAGCCGCCACCAGATATAAAAACGCGCAGCATCAAAGCCTCGTTTTTTTCGTCTTCAATAAGTTCTTTCACTTTGCCCACAGCGGAATCTGTGAAAACAAGTGGATCTGGAAACTGTTCTGCTACTTCTTGCATGCTTTAAAACTCCAACTTTCGACAATGTGCGGTCAATGTACCTCTAAAAATTCAAAAAACCAAGCTATTTAGTCAAGTATTATCTCTACTCTGTGGCTTCAAGAGAATTTAAATGATCGATTGCCATCGAGGGGGAATCTTCCGCATCCTGCATATGTACCAACTTGCCATTAACTTCAGCACCTATGGCCATTTCTATCAGGTTGTAATAAACGTTACCTGTGACACGTGCCTTGGAAGCTAATTCAACATGATCTCCGCCATGAACATCACCAATTACCACTCCATTCAGGACTACAAACGGTACGTTAACTTCACCTTCGATAGTCCCCTGCTCACTAAGTGATAGCATAGAATGGCTATCACGCTCGGCAATAACATTACCTTTAATAGTGCCATCAATATGCAAGCCGCCACTGAACTTAATATCTCCCAATACTTCGGAGTGTTGACCAATCAAGGTGTCAATTCGGGTTGCTCTGCGTTTTTGGTTGTTACCCCACATATTTTCTGCCTCCTAACTGGCTGGTGTTGACCAATCGAATACTTCTCTAATCATAACCTGATTTTTCTGTTTCGGCTTCAATTCCACGATAACCCTTTCAGCTAAGAAATCATCCGGTAATACCAGCTTGGTCTCGAAGCGCTTAAAACTCCTTAACTTATAGGATAATTCTATGGCCTCACCTGTCGCAATATCTTCAATCTTCAATTGTTGTTCCTCGCCATCCAGGCGGCCAACAACAAAAATAGCCATATTACCTTCTACCACGGTACTACCTTTGGCAACATGAGTTAGTACCAGTTTCAAATGATATGTCTGTTTTTGTGCTAATGGTTCCAGATAAATACCATGTACATTCAAACCTTTGGCATTACGGGTCGCATCCATAATGCCCTGATAAAACTCTAATTCACCTTTCTGCGTATAAATTTTTTCCTGTAAGGACTTGATTTCGTCCTGCAGCAGTGCCGCTGTCTGCTTATCTACACTGGTAGTTCGCTCCAGCATTAATACTCTTTCCTGGAGAGATTCCCTTTCAGTAAGTAAAGACTGATTCACTTCCCATAAATGCTTGCGTTCATCATTATCACCGATGCGATCAAAAATCAGAGACCAGTGACTTTTATCCAACAGCGACCACGTAAGGGTTGCAAGAAACATGCTCAAAATGATCACCGCCGCTGCAAATTGCCAGGGTCGATGAGATTTAACTACTAACCTGCTCATTATTATTAAGTTATTTTTTTTTATTTGATATTAAAAACAAAATTCAGTCTCAGGGATATAAAGCCGGCGCGGTCAAACCTGTCGCCTCCTGAAGACCAAACATGAGATTCAGGTTTTGAATCGCCTGACCCGCTGCACCTTTGACCAGGTTGTCTTCAACTGCCAACACAACAACCGTATTTCCGCCCTGAGGACGATAGACCGCCAATCGGCAAACATTCGAACCGCGTACACTACTGGTATTTGGCTGAGCCCCCGCTGCCATTACATCAACAAAAGGTTCATCTCTGTACCTGTCCATGAACAATTGTTGCAAATCGACAGATGTATCTTTTAACGTCGCATATAAAGTCGCGTGAATACCTCTTATAAGAGGAGTCAAATGTGGTACGAAAACGAGATTGATATCATCATTGCTAATTGTTTGCAGAGATTGTTTGATTTCCGGCAAGTGTCGATGGCCGTCTACCGAATAAGCATTGAAAGAATCTGCAGTTTCACAAAACTGACTCGCCATGGCCTCCTTTCTGCCAGCCCCACTCACACCCGACTTGGCGTCAGCAATTAATGAGTCGACCATTACCAGATTCTGCTCAAGCAGTGGTAAAAAACCAAGCTGGATGGCAGTGGGATAACAACCCGGGTTAGCCACCAGACGAGCTGTTTTAATTTCATCTCTGTTTAATTCTGGCAAACCATATACGGCTTCACACAGCAGTGCCGGACACGCATGCTTCTGGCCATACCACTCAGACCATTCGCTCGCATCTTTCAGTCTAAAATCCGCAGACAGGTCAATGATCTTGCAATCTGAATCAAGCAACTCAGTTACCTGATGCATAGCCACGCCATTAGGTGTTGCAAAAAATACCACATCACACTTTTTCAAAAGACTGATATCCGGTGAACTGAATACAAGATCCAATGCACCACGTAAACTTGGAAATAGATCGACAACAGCCTTACCAGTTTCACTGCGGGAAGTGACAACAGACAATTCTACCTGTGGATGACTGCTAAGCAGACGTAATAATTCGACGCCCGTATAACCCGTTGCACCGACAATTCCAACCTTAATCATGGCCTGATACCTTCACTCTTAACTTTTTCAATAAAACCTGAATTCAACATAAATGAAGGATACATTGAACAATACAAAATTGCTCTAGCTGTGGTGGGGTATTGCCTACAGGATGTAGGTATGTCTCGGGAGGACAGGAGTCGGTAGAGACGTCTTTCAGAAAATTTGATATTAAAACTAAGGAAAAACTAGCGGTAGAGGTATAGCACATTGTCCTGTAGGCAATCGCCGGTTTTTGCTCCTGCAAAACCGACATACATTACATCCCTGTAAATAAAAAAGCGGCCGAAGCCGCCTAAAATCAATGTTGTTATTATTATTATTTCAGTTGAATTAAATGCACATGGCAAATAATTCAGGGCAAAGAATAACATTGGATATTGATCTGTCAAGTTACTGATTATGAACAGTAGAACTATCAATCCAAAAGGCACTCTTAAGAATATAAGCTTGAATTTGGCAAATACGGCACTATTTAACTGACTGATTACATGTATATTATTAAAATTTGATGAGTTGGAGCTTTTGTAGTTACCCAATTAGCATTACTATTTCCCAACTCTTCCATCTTGGAGATTTCTATGGATACGATCCAGATTATCGCACTAACCATGGGTACCGCATGGGCCAGCGGTATTAACCTTTACGCAGCTATATTTATGCTGGGTCTTATGGGAACTACGGGTAACGTAGTATTGCCAGAAGAAATGCAAGTAGTCATGGATCCATTGGTAATGTCTGTTGCCGGTTTAATGTATTGCATTGAATTTTTTGCTGATAAAACTCCGGGCGTAGACACAGCCTGGGATACCTTACATACCTTTATTCGTATTCCTGCAGGTTCTATATTGGCCATGGGTGCAGTTGGAGATACAAGTGCGGCCATGGAACTTACCGCTTTCCTGGTGGGAGGTTCCATCGCAGCAGGTACGCATGCAACCAAAGCAGGCGCACGTGTCATGATCAATACATCACCCGAACCTTTTACTAACTGGACTGCATCCATCTCTGAAGACATCCTGGTAATAGGCGGAATCTGGACAGCAATAAATCATCCGATTGTTTTTCTTGTGGGACTATTAATATTCTTTTGTGTCATGCTTTGGCTACTGCCAAAACTTTGGCGGGGTATAAGACAACTTATTAACAGTGTTAGAAATCTGTTTAATCCCAATTCTGCGAACAACGAGGCACAATTAATAGAGCCACCGGAAACCCAGCCTGATGGCTGAGATTTCCAAGAGTAAATTAACAATAACAAGTATCGTTAGTTTTACACTGATTGTTGCTCTGCTCGGCTGGTTCTGGGTATCTCATTCCGGACTTCAACAAGCACCTGACGTCGCTCTGCAATTCATAGACGGTCGCAAGTCTGAATTATATAAGCTTACTACAGGACCTTTGTTGGTAACATTTTGGGCAACTACCTGTGAAACCTGTATCAAAAAAACGCCTGAGCTAAAGGCTCTGTATAAGAAATTAAATCCACGTGGGCTTGAGTTGGTAGCGGTAGCGATGGCCTATGACCCACCTAACCGGATACTGGCCTTTGCTGAAGATAATGATATTGCTTACCCTATCGCACTGGATTTAGATGGTTCTGTAGCTAAAGCTTTCGACGATGTTGCTTTAACCCCTACGACTTTCCTGATATCGGCTGACATGAAAATTGTAACAACTACAATCGGTACGCTGAATATGGATGAACTTGAGAAAGAAATCGTTAATTTGCTGGAAAAGCCTTCTTCTGTAGCTCTAAACGAGACTTCTTGATTGGCATTTTTCTCTCATATATATTCAGACAACTTTTCGCGGTAAAAACTGAATAATGCTCTGGATTAAAGCTCTGCATCTTATTTTTATGGTGACCTGGTTCGCTGGTTTGTTCTACCTGCCACGACTGTTTGTCTATCATGCTATGAGTGATGATCAAATTAGTATTGATCGCTTTAAGATCATGGAAAGAAAACTTTTCTTTGGCATCATGACACCCGGAGCTCTCTTAACCATTGTTTTTGGCTTTTGGACCATGTTCATTAATGGCTGGGATAGCTACTCGGGGAGCCTCTGGTTACATTTGAAATTAGGCGTGATATTTTTTGTACTTGTCTATCATGGCTATTGTGGAAGGCTGATGCTGGATTTCAAACATGACCGAAACCGACATAGTCATGTCTGGTATCGATGGTTTAATGAAGTACCTGTTATCTTTCTTCTCGTAATTATCATACTGGCTGTTGTCAGACCTATATAAATATTGATAAAAATTATTTAGTTTTATCTTCTCTTCATCTGTCTGTACAACTATATCTCAAGCATTTCAAACTCATCTTTTCGGGCACCACAATCAGGACACGACCAGTTTAGGGGCACATCTTCCCAAAGGGTACCTGGACTTATCCCATCTTCTGGCCAACCCTCTGATTCATCATAAATATGTCCACATATCACACACATATATTTTTTCACTCAAATTACTCCGCGTGTTATTTTCTAATGTGTAGAATAGCCCGAACAGAAATAAATCCCTAAACCCGATCCTTTACAAGAGGAAATATTAGTGAGTAAGCAGCTTTTCGAACAGGCAAAACAATACATACCCGGTGGCGTCAACTCTCCGGTACGCGCATTTAAATCCGTTGGCGGTGATCCGGTTTTTATTCAGCGTGCACAGGGCGCTTATCTTTATGATAGCGACGGCAAGTCGTATATAGATTATGTAGGTTCATGGGGACCAATGATCCTCGGTCATGCACATCCTCTGGTTATAGAAAAAATACAAGAGGCGGTGGCTCGGGGATTAAGTTTTGGCGCACCCACGGAGATTGAGACATTACTGGCGAAAAAGCTGTGTGAATTAATGCCGGCTATAGAAAAGGTCAGGATGGTTAATTCCGGTACCGAAGCTTCCATGAGTGCTATAAGACTGGCACGCGGTTACACAGGTCGCGATAAAATTATAAAATTCGAGGGCTGCTATCACGGTCATACGGACTCTCTGTTAGTAAAAGCCGGCTCTGGAGCGCTGACTCTCGGTGTTCCCACATCTCCGGGGGTTCCTGCAGATCTGGCCAAACATACCATCACCCTGACTTACAATGATCCTCAGCAGGTAAAGGATACTTTTTCGGAAATCGGTAATGATGTTGCAGCTATTATAGTTGAACCCATTGCCGGTAATATGAATTGTGTCCCGGCAACAGCGGAATTTTTGCAAACATTACGTTCAGTCTGTGACCAATATAGTAGCGTGTTAATTATCGACGAAGTTATGACAGGTTTTCGTGTCGCGCTTGGCGGTGCTCAATCTATTTACGATATAAAACCAGATCTTAGTATTCTCGGCAAAGTCATAGGTGGAGGTATGCCAGTAGGAGCTTTTGGTGGACGGGCGGACATCATGGACCACATCGCGCCCGATGGCCCTGTCTATCAGGCCGGAAC
>JABHFC010000092.1 GCA_018676275.1 Gammaproteobacteria bacterium
CGAACAGAATCTAAACTTAAGGAGGTCGCTGAGCATATTGAGTCGGCGGGTGGCAGTGCAAGCAGTTATGTATGCGATGCGACAAATGAAGAACAGATAAAGCTTCTATTTGAACAGGCTCGTACAACAGGACCTCTGTCACTGGCAATCTATAACGCCGGGAATAATATGCCTGGAAGTATTGCGGATATGGAAGCAGAGTATTTTGAAGCCAGCTGGAAAGTAGGTTGTTTTGGTGGCTTTCTATTTGCACGCGAAGCAGCACAATCTATGTTGCCGAATAAGGGCGGTAGTATTCTATTCACCGGTGCCAGTGCGTCATTACGTGGCCGTGCTAATTTTGGTGCATTTAATTCTGCCAAAGCGGCTTTGAGAACAATGGCCCAGGCCCTGGCTAAAGAGCTTGGCCCTGAGGGCATACATGTCGCTCACATCATTATTGACGGTGTTATAGATGGAGAGAAAATAAGAGAGCGTTTCCCGGAATATGTGGAAAAATTGGGAGATGAGGGCATGATTAATATAGGGGGCTTAGTTGATGCCTACGAATTTCTATACAAACAGACTAAATCATCCTGGAGTTTCGAGCTGGATCTACGAACTGCATTGGAAAATTGGTGAGCAAACTCAGCCAGCAATATTCGGTGTAATAGCAGAGAATTTGATCAGGAATCCTTGTATTATTTGACATTTATCATGTAAGTTTATCCTTATCTTTAGTAGAGTTTTTCCGTCAGTCATTTTATATAAACCCCTGATAACATAATTAGATATGAATCGCCCTGTCTCCTCAGGAAACGCCGAATTGCTTGCGGAAAACTTAAGTTATGAGATCAATGATAAATTGATTTTGACTGACTTGAGTTTGGCTGTGAGATCAGGCGAGATATTGTTTATTGAAGGTGGAAACGGCAGTGGCAAGACGACACTGCTACGTATTCTCTGTGGTTTGATGCAGGCGGATGAAGGTCGTATCAGCTGGAATGGTGAGAGTATTCAATCAGCTTTGCTGGATTGTTACCAACAGCTTACTTATATTGGTCATGCTACCGGTGTAAAGTCGGATTTAACAACCATTGAAAACATAAGGTTTTTTTCTGCCATTTCCGGTTTACCTGCCAGTTCGGATATTCAATCGGCGCTTGAATGGGTTGGTTTAAGTGGTTACGAAAATAGTCCGGGCAGGCATTTGTCATATGGGCAGCAAAGACGGATTGCATTATCACGTTTAATGATAAATTCCTCGCTTCTCTGGATACTGGATGAGCCTTTTGCAGGTCTCGATAAAAAAATGATAGAGAAATTGCAGGATCGCTTTGTTGAACATGCAGATGATGGCGGGCTATTAATTTTGACAAGCCATCAATCTATTGATCTAAATAAAATGAATAGCATTCGTATTCATCTGGGTAACTAGAAAGATGAATTATAGAAACGCATTCATGGCAATGTTGATACGCGATCTTCGAATTGCATTTCGACAACGTGCAGAGATTATGTTGCCAGTGATTTTTTTTGTGGTGGTAGTAAGTTTATTTCCGCTGGCAATAAGTCCCGATCCTGCAGTTCTAAAAACCATTGGTCCGGGTGTGATCTGGGTTGCTGCTCTGCTGTCAGTTCTAATGTCATTACAGAATTTGTTTCGTTCGGATTTTGATGATGGTGCTATTGAACAAATATTGTTGAGTCCGTATCCCGGTGCATTACTGGTACTGGCAAGAGTTCTGGCACAATGGTGTGTCACAGGTCTGCCTCTTATCCTGATTTCTCCCTTGTTAGGACTATTGTTACACCTGGATTTTCATATCATTAAGGTATTGTTCGTTTCCCTGTTATTAGGCGTTCCCTACCTGAGCATGGTTGGTGCTATTGGGGTAGCACTGACGGTCGGTCTACGACAGGCAGGAGCCTTGTTATCCTTGCTGGTTCTACCCCTTTATGTGCCGGTATTGATATTTGGCAGTAATGCAGTGGTCTCAGCGGCGAAAGATATGTCTTATAATGGGCAATTATTATGGCTGTCAGCCTTACTGGTAATAGCGACAACACTTGGACCCTTTGTGATAAGTTCGGCTCTGAAGGTATCCTGTAGTTATAGATAATGAGCATTATATTGAAATTGGAGAGAAGCTAGGGCATGTCTAAGGTAGATAAATTATGGCTGTGGTTTCATCGTATGGCATCGCCAGCCTATTTTTATAATATTGCCGGTCGACTTTTACCCTGGATTGCTGTGGCAACAATTATATTGATGCTGGTTGGCTCTGTGGGAGGACTGGTTTATGCGCCAGCAGATTATCAACAGGGTGATGGTTTCAGGATCATTTATGTACACGTACCTTCAGCCTGGATGTCGATGTTCGTATACATGGTAATGGCGGTGAACAGCGCGATCTTCTTAATCTGGCACATAAAATTGTCAGATATTGTTGCCCGTTCAAGTGCAGTTATTGGCGCATCCTTTACATTTCTGGCACTGGTAACTGGTTCCATCTGGGGGAAACCGATGTGGGGAACGTGGTGGATTTGGGACGCCAGGTTGACCTCGGAATTAATTCTGCTGTTTTTGTACCTGGGCTATATAGGTTTGCGTTCTGCTATTGATGATCGTCGTGTTGCTGGTCGCGCCGCCGGCATATTGGCGCTGGTGGGGGCAATTAATATTCCCATTATTCACTATTCAGTAGTCTGGTGGAACACTTTGCATCAACCTGCCAGTGTTTCGAAACTCGATAATCCGTCCATCGAATTAAGTATGCTAATTCCTTTATTGTCGATGGCGCTGGCATTTAAACTATTTTATCTGTTCATAGTCTTAGTTAATTCACGTTCTGAATTACTGGAACAGGAAAAACGTAGTCAATGGGTGAAGGAACTGGTGACATCCCAATGATGGAATTTTTAAACATGGGAGGTTATGCGGGCTATGTCTGGTCATCCTACGGTATAGTAGTGCTTGTCCTGTATTTAAATATGTTCTTTTCACGTCGACGTCATCAGGCTTTGTTACGTCGACTAAAACGATTGCATAATTCAACTGATAACAATGAGTCCTAAACAGAAACAACGTTTTATTATTGTCAGCCTGCTGGTAGTGGGGCTTGGCATTGGTGTTACATTAGTGCTTATGGCATTAAA
>JABHFC010000093.1 GCA_018676275.1 Gammaproteobacteria bacterium
GTTTTTTCTACAGGATATCAGGCAAACCTTGCTGTAATTTCCGGGTTGACACAAGCGGGCGACGTGATTGTCATAGATGCCGATTGTCATGCGAGCATTTATGATGGATGTAAGCTAAGCGGCGCTGACGTTGTTCGATTTCGTCATAATGATCCGGCAGATCTGGACAAAAGATTAGGCAGGCTTGGAGATCGAGCTAAAGATGCTCTTATTATAGTTGAAGGTATTTACAGTATGCTTGGAGATCGGGCACCTTTAGCAGAAATAGTCGAAGTTAAAAAAGCCCATGGTAGTTATCTTGTCGTTGATGAAGCCCATTCTCTTGGTGTTCTCGGGGACACCGGACAAGGTCTGGTTGAAGAAGTTGGTGTGCTGAGTGATTCTGATTTTATTGTTGGCACATTCAGTAAAAGCCTCGGTAGTGTCGGTGGTTATTGCGCCAGCAATCATCCTGAACTGGATTTTTTACGCTACACCAGTCGACCTTATGTTTTCACCGCCTCGCCCTCACCATCTGTTATTGCATCGACCAGGGCTGCATTACCCTTATTGCGTGATGGAAAGCACTTGCGAGAAAAACTGTGGGCTAATGCAACAAAGCTATATAACAACCTGGATGCTTTAGGCTATCAACTCGGCCCTGAAATCAGCACAGTTGTGGCTGTTATGCTCGACACCCGTGAACAGGCACTGGGATTTTGGCGAGGACTCCTGGAACAGGGTGTTTATGTAAACCTGGTTTTTCCGCCTGCAACGCCAGGAGATAAGTCTCTCGTTCGATGCAGTGTTAGTGCTGCTCATTCGGATGAACAGATTACCAGTATATGCGAGGCATTTAAAAACCTTCGTCATCTGGCTTCCTGACAAGCTCCTCTATTGATGTTCTCAGAGTTTCTATCGAGACATTGACTTTTTTGCTTACATGCTACGTCGATATTGACCTCCGACATCAAAAAATGTCTCAGTAATTTGTCCAAGCGAACAATAGCGAACTGCATTAACTAATTCTGCAAAAACATTATTATTTTCAATGGCAGCAACACGAAGCTTCTGAATAGCCTCGTCTGCTTTATCTTCATTACGTTTTTGAAAATCGCGTAGACGTGTAATTTGACTTTGTTTTTCAGCATCGGTTGACCGGGCCAATTCAACAGTGAATTGTTCATCTTGCTGTGGGTTCAAAAATGTATTAACTCCTATAATAGGTAAACTGCCATCGTGTTTTTTGTGTTCATAATACATTGACTCATCCTGAATCTTGCCACGTTGATAACCTGTTTCCATCGCACCTAACACACCTCCTCTTTCCGAGATGCGCTCAAACTCCTGTAACACCGCCTCTTCTACCAGGGCAGTAAGTTCTTCGATAATAAAGGCTCCCTGATTAGAGTTTTCATTTTTTGCCAGACCCCATTCCTTGTTAATAACCAGTTGAATTGCCATTGCCCGCCGCACAGACTCTTCCGTGGGGGTAGTAATCGCTTCATCATATGCATTGGTATGCAAGCTATTACAATTGTCATAGATAGCAATCAGGGCCTGTAGTGTTGTGCGAATGTCATTGAATGCCATCTCCTGAGCATGCAATGAACGACCTGAAGTCTGGATATGATATTTCAATTTCTGGCTGCGTTCGTTGGCGCCGTATTTGAAACGCATACTTGTTGACCAGATACGTCGTGCAACTCGTCCTAGTACAGTGTATTCAGGATCCATTCCATTAGAGAAAAAGAATGAAAGGTTTGGAGCAAAATCGTCAATGTCCATGCCTCGCGCCAGATAGGCTTCAACAAAAGTAAATCCATTTGCAAGTGTAAACGCCAATTGAGATATTGGATTAGCTCCTGCTTCAGCAATGTGATAACCGGATATAGATACGGAATAAAAGTTTCTCACTTTGTTATCTATGAAATATTGCTGTATGTCTCCCATCATTTTCAAGCTGAATTCAGTGGAGAATATACAGGTATTTTGCCCCTGATCTTCCTTCAGGATATCCGCCTGCACTGTTCCTCTTACATTTTCCAGGGCGTAGCACTTGATTTGCTGTTCTTCCTCTGAGGAAGGATCACGCTTTTTTTCAAGCTTAAACTTTTCGATCTGTTGATCAATTGCAGTGTTAAGGAACATAGCAAGGATTGTTGGCGCAGGTCCGTTAATAGTCATGGACACTGAGGTGGTGGGACTACATAAATCGAAACCACCGTAAAGCACTTTCATATCATCCAATGTCGCAATGGACACGCCTGAATTTCCAACCTTTCCGTAAATATCAGGCCGTTCATCCGGGTCGAAGCCATATAAGGTGACTGAATCAAAAGCCGTAGACAGGCGTTTGGCATCAGAATGCTCTGACAGTTTCTTGAACCGTTCATTGGTTCGCTTTGCATCCCCTTCGCCCGCAAACATACGAGTTGGATCTTCGCCTTCGCGTTTAAATGGAAACACACCTGCAGTGAAAGGAAATTTTCCAGGAACATTTTCTAACAACAACCACTTTAGAATTTCGCCATGGTCTTCATATTTCGGTAAGATTACTTTAGGTATTTTTGTTCCGGACAAAGTTGTTGATGTTATTGAAGTCCTGATTTCCCTGTCTCTGACTTTAACCACATATTCATCACCACTATAGTCCTCTTTTAACTGTGGCCAGGATTGCAAAAGTTTATCCGCACGTGAATCCAGCATTTCATCACGTTTATCAATTAACTCTTCCAGTTCATTCGCACTCTTTCCTGAGGCGAGCAACATTCGTTTACTTTCCTGCAGTTGTTGTCTTTCTCGGGCAATATTCACCTGGTTAACAATAGTAATGTGATAATCACGTACCGTTCCGGCGATTTCCGCCAGATAGCGCTGTTTAGATGCAGGAACGATGATAGTTCTTTCTGTCGAGGTCTTATTACTCAGCTGTGGTAAGTGGCTTTTAAATTCTCTCAGTCCCTTTTCTTTCAAAATCTCCAACATAGCCTGATAAAGTGCGGTAACACCATCGTCGTTAAATTTTGAAGCGATGCTGCCATATACAGGCATATCATCGGTGCTAAGATCAAAAGCCTGTCTGTTGCGTTGAATTTGTTTACTAACATCACGCAATGCATCCTCACCACCCTTCCGATCGAACTTATTAATCGCAATCACATCGGCAAAATCCAACATATCAATTTTTTCCAACTGACTGGCCGCACCAAACTCAGGTGTCATTACATATAATGATGAATCAACGTAAGGTACTATGCCGGCGTCGCCCTGCCCAATTCCCGGTGTTTCCACAATAACCAAATCAAA
>JABHFC010000094.1 GCA_018676275.1 Gammaproteobacteria bacterium
AATCGCAATACTGATAACACTATGTGGAACCGGCAGTGCCATGGCTAAGGATTCAGAATTCAAATTACCGGTGATTACCGATGCCCTGCAAAGCCAGATCGATAAGAAAATTGAAATCTCGCTAAAGCAGAAAACGCTGAACTTCTCGAAAGCGGGCTTCATTGCTCAGAAGCAGGTAATAACTAATCAAGCTTCCTAGAGCGACGATTGGAGACACATCAGGAACTACTCCAGCTGACAGCCTTTGCTGTAAAGCTGGGTAGCCTGATGCGGGCTTTCATATTAGCCAGTCAGATAAAAATATTAACAGGCACTGACAAATGAATCACAACACTGTTACCCCACTTATCAACCAGAATAATAGTCATTCCCAATCGGCTATGGACAGAAAAATCCAGGCCTCCTGGTGGAAGCGCTATGGCAAATACTGTCTTATTGCTCTGGGTTTGGTTTTACTTCTGTTTTTCGCAGACAGGTTCTGGCCTGAAAAGGGTAGATCGTTAATAGTTAGTGAAGACAGACTGAGCATATCAAAGGTTTCTACAGGTCAGTTTGATGATTTTATTCCGGTACGTGGTCGGGTTACTCCCTTACGTACAAGCTATCTTGATGCAGTCGAGGGTGGGCGAGTTGAAAAGGTATTGGTAGAAGACGGTGTTTTTGTAAAGCCCGGTGACTTACTGGTTGAATTGTCTAACACAACATTGCAGCTGGATGTTATCTCGCGTGAAGCGCAAGTCACCGAACAATTAAATAATCTACGCACACTTGAACTGGATCTGGAGCGTAATCGCTTACAGCATAAACGCGATCTAATCGAAATTGATTACCAACTGATCAGACTCAAACGCCTGGTGGAGCGTCGTCGTGTACAGGCAGCGAAGGGTAATGTCTCGCGGGCCGAGCTCGATAACGCCGAAGATGAATATCTTTATTTCCAGAAACGTCATCAAATTACTATTGAAAGCCAGGAGACAGATTCTCGATTACAGGAAGTTCAAATGCTGCAACTACGCGAGGCGGGCAAACAGTTGCAGGCAAATCTTGTTTTCGCCCGACGTAATCTCGAAGGCCTCAATGTACGTGCTCCGGTTGCAGGAAAACTGACAGCTCTAAATGCAGAACTTGGTCAGTCTTTGTCACGAGGAGAACGTCTTGGACAAATAGATGATCCTTCCGGCTATAAACTCTCAGTTCTGATTGACGAATTTTACCTTGGTCGGGTAGATCTCGAGCAAATCGCAGAATTTTCCGTTAAGGGAAATAAATATCAGCTGCAGGTTGTGAAAATTTATCCGCAAGTAAACAAGGGGCAATTTGAGGTCGACCTCGCATTTATAAATAACACCCCTGCCGATATACGTCGTGGCCAGAGTTTTCAGATACGACTATTCCTGGGTGACGCTTCAGAGGCCCTTTTAATTCCCAATGGCGCTTTTTACCAGGATACCGGTGGACAGTGGGTCTTCGTCGTATCTGGTGATAGTAGTCATGCAATACGACGGGACGTGCGATTGGGTAGACGCAATCAGCGATTTATTGAAGTACTGGATGGTCTGGAACAGGGAGAACTGGTGATCACCTCACCCTATACAAACTATATCGACATGCAACGCCTGTACCTGGGCGATAAGTGATTTTAAATTAATGAGGAACTATGAAAATGCTTAAGCTAAATAACCTACAAAAGGTTTATAGAACATCAGAAGTTGAAACCACGGCGCTTGATTCTATAGATATTAATATTGACGACGGTGAGTTTGTTGCCATCATGGGACCTTCTGGTTGCGGCAAGTCGACCTTGCTGAATATTGTTGGCATGCTTGATAATCCCAGTTCAGGTGCTTACTACTTCAAAGATGAAGACATTGCCTCTTATTCAGAGGCCCAGCTGGCATTCCTGCGAAAATCCAACATCGGTTTTATATTCCAGAGTTTTAATTTAATCGACGAGTTAAGTGTTGAGGAAAATGTCGGCCTCGGGCTCCTTTATCACTCTGATGTTTCTTCGAGTCAACGCAAACAACGTGTAACAGAGTCGCTTGAAAAAATGAAAATTGCTCATCGGGCAAAACACATGCCCAGTCAACTTTCAGGCGGTCAGCAACAACGAGTCGCTGTTGCTCGTGCGTTGGTAGCCGAGCCTGCCCTGATTCTTGCTGACGAACCCACAGGCAATCTTGATTCCCGTCATGGTGAGGAAGTAATGGGTCTGCTTAAGGATCTTAACAATGAAGGTGCAACTATTGTCATGGTCACCCACTCCGAATCCCACGCCAGTTACGCCAGCCGTAATATACAGCTTTTCGATGGACGAATTGTTGAACAACAAGCTAGCCGGGCAATGTAAGTCAGAGGACACAGACATGTTTAAAAATTATCTAATTGTTGCTCTCAGGAATCTGGCTAAAACTCGTCTTTATACGACTATAAATATTGTTGGGCTTGCGATAGGCCTTGCCATTTGTGTTTTTTCCAATGTGATTGTGGACCACGAGCGCAGTTACGATGTTTTTTTTCCCAACGCTGACAGAATCTATTCTGTCTATGGGATCTTTACCGCAAATGCCGGTATAGGTGTTCGCAGTTCAGGTGGCATACAAACTACGGTCGAGCCACTTATTGCTGCCGAAGTACCTGGTGTTGAGGCGAGTTCACGCTTACTGGCACGCGAATACCTCGTTCGTTTTGAAGATAAAAAGTTTTATCAGGGTATACGTTTCGCCGATCCTGATTTTACTCAAATTTTTCAGTTTGAATATTTAAGCGGTAATCCGCAATTAGCTCTTAACGATCCTGATAGCCTGATACTTACTGAAAGTACAGCACGAAAATTGTTTGGCGATGACACGGCTATGGGAAAGGTCATCAGCGTTAACAATGAACACGATCTGCATGTCACTGCAGTTATTGCTGATATCCCCAAAAACAGTCATTTCAATAACGATATTATTCTGGATCAGCCCTTGCACATGATCAGCACTACCCGCGCGCTGGAACAGATATCAAGTTTTAAAATGGAGGGCAACTGGGACAATATGTCATCGCAGGATGTTGTTTATGTCCTGTTACCCGAAGGGCAATCAGCCAATACAGTCAATCAGCAATTGAAAGATCTATATGAACGGCATGTACCTGAGCGAAACAGGGAATTTCTTGATTCGTTTGAACTAAGGGAACTGAAAAAACTGAATTTATTCATTTGGGAGACAACAGGCCTACCGGTGCTTATCAGTATTCAGATTCTCGGTCTGCTGATACTTATCATTGCAATCATAAATTATACAAATCTTGCAACCGCGCAAATCATGGGACGTACCCGTGAAGTCGGATTGCGTCGAGCTATGGGTGCTTCTCGATTACAACTATTTACCCAGTTTATGGTTGAAAGTATGGCCATGACCTCGGTGGCATTGGTAATCGCAATTGTAATCATTCAACTGACATTACCGATCTTGAACGATATCGCCGGCAAAAGTATTAGTTTTAATATTTTAAATAGTCCAGTGCTATTAGCCTGGCTGGTACTGCTGACATTATCAGTTGGACTGATCTCCGGCTGGTATCCGGCTTATCTCATTTCACGTTCTCATCCTGTTGGCTTATTGAATGGCGAGATGGTACAGGGGAAAAAAGCTGTTTTGATACGCAATATTATGCTTATTGCACAATTCTCCATCGCTTTATTCATGATTATTGCCGTGATCATAATCTATACACAAAATAATCAAATAGAGAAAACGAGTCTCGTCTTCGATAAGGCCAGGATCCTTACTCTTGAGCGTTTCTCACGCCCCGAAATCAAGGAAAGAGCTGAAACTTTACGCACTGAATTTGAAAACCTGGCGGGCGTGGAAAGCTTCGCTCTTTCCAGTCAGGTTCCCTACGAGCAAGACCATAGCACGGGCAAATTTAGCCTGGTCGCTGGTGACAGCACCAACATGATCGATTTATACAGAATTTCAATTGATAGAAATTTCCTGCAAACCTATGACATTGATTTATTGTCTGGCAGAAACCTGTCCAGAGCATATGCACAAGATACATTGCTGGTGGATGATGAGTACAACCCGATTCATGACAGTACCAATGTAATTGTCAACCAACTGGTACTTTCGAAACTTAAGATAAGTGACTCTGAAAGTGCCATTGGTCAAAGATTCTATCGACATATCGAAGACTCTCCCATTCCCGTGGTCGAATATAATATTGTCGGAGTAATTCCGAACCGTAATTTTCTTGGTTTCCACAATGAAATTAAGCCCATTGTATTCGCCAATCGTCCGCAGAATCAGAGAACTGCTTCGTTGAAACTTAAAGGACAAAATATTACACATACTCTCGCAGAAATTGATTCTACCTGGGATCGACTGGTACCAGAATTCCCTATTGAGAAGAGATTTCTCGACGAGTATTTTAATGACGTTTTCAAAATATTTAAGGGGATCAACGCCGTACTCGCCGGGTTTGCAATAGTGGCGCTGATTGTCGCTCTAATTGGTTTATTTGGTATGGCCGCTTTTATGTCAGAAAGGAGAACACGTGAAGTTGGCGTGCGTAAAGTAATGGGAGCCAGCGTCAGCGATATTGTCATTTTACTAATATGGCAATTCTCGCAACCAGTTTTCATCGCTATCATAATAGCAACGCCGCTTGCCTACTTTGCAGCCAGTCTTTACCTCAATTTCTTTGCCGACCAGGCTGAGTTCGCGCTTGTATGGTTCCTTGGTGCAGACGCATCGGTATTGATACTTACATCAATAATAGTAGCTATACACGCGATAAAGGTGGCAAGCACACGACCCATTAAAGTATTACGTTACGAATAAACACCTCATTTTTGAGTCAACAATGATTCGATTTGTGTATAGCTTTTCTGTTTAAGAGGATCAATTCCTCATATCTGGCGCTATTTATGGCATAATGTCCTTCTACCTTCCGATTAACGTACTCATTGCCCCTTTTAGAAAGGCTATTTTGCGTTAGATGCACCAGATAATTGGAACATCAACGTAACTTAACGTGTGTCACCAAAGGACAAATAAGCAATGAATGTCGTTATACAAAAACGCAACAAAACTACAGAGGAAGGTGTTTCATTTCCTGCCCTGCAATGCTGGAACCCAGTCACAAAAGTTGCAACCATTGCTGCGGAGTTTAGTGGCAGAAGGGTTTCCTGCAGAATAAAAATTGCTGACTTAAACAAGAAATACAAGATTACGACCGATGAACCGATGCAATCAATTACAAACTATCGAACTGAAATTGAAAGTGTAATCAGGGAACTTATAAGTAAGAAAAGTTTTGAAGAAGATGGCTCAATTATGATTTCTTACGACGATCTTTAATTTCAAATTAATTCAGAATATTTCCAGGCCCTTAAAAAAACCAGCTTAAATTAGTATTTTTTCAAAAAAGACGACTAAAACACCTGGAACCTGCTTCAATTAGTTATTCCTAATCTCCCTTTTTTCTATTTTCCTACTTCTATTGTAGTTCATCGTATTTGAGATTCGTTTCATCGTATTCGACTTTTTTTAAAAATAAATATAACTAGAATTAAATGCAGACAAATAATTTGTCGGAATATTTTTAAAATATGAATAAGGAGAAATATTATGAACAAGGTAATCAAATTTAAGCAACTATTAACCCCAATACTTTTAGTTGCCTTAAGTAGCCCTGCTCTCACTAGTGCAGCTGTAGAGAGAAATGGAATACGAAGCGACGCGATGAAAATAACCGTATCCGATCTGGACCTGTCTCAGAGAGAAGGTGTTGAGACACTATATAGCAGGCTGAAAAAAGGCGCCAATAATGTATGTGGTGTAAAGCATGTGCAGGTTACCGGTTCCAGAATTGCATCATCAAAAATCAAACAGCAGCACAGAAAATGCTATGCAAAGGCTCTAAACAATGCAGTTAAAAATATCAATAACAAGATGTTGACTGAACTGCATACTAGTAATACCTAAATAGAATTAGTGCCGGGTTGCAGATATATTTAGATTTTGCACCCGGCACCAATTAATCTAATAAACTCGATGACTATCAAATTAATACTTTTCAGGAACAGTCACCGGGGGAATGGGATGAGCACCATAAATAAATATTTCACCCTGCCATAATGCCAGACCCTTACCACTATTAAAGTGAAAGCTTGAATTTATAGTCCATGTGTTCAGGTTAATAGCCTGGGTGACTACCTGTCTTGTTGCAGGCTCCAGCCAGGTTACCTGGTATATGTTCGGCGCGACTTCAACCGTACCACATGGTTGCCTCGCACTTTCACCTTCGAATATATCAAAGGCAAACCATTCACATTCTCCGTTTTCGTAAAAGAAAATATCATGCACCATTTTCGCAGGTGCTCCGCGAACTCCTTTTTTCTTATTAACTTCCCAGAAACTATGATATCCATATCGGATAAATTTACCTGCCAAAGGTCTGGCTGCTAAATTTGCTTTAGGTTCTGCCAAATCCATTTCGTACATGGGAGACATTGGATCCTCATCAGCTAAAGCAGAACCAGCCATGCATATTGAAAGGAACAAAACGCCAAAATAAATATTTGTATTAAATAGCTTCATTATATCGCCCTCTAATTGATTCCAATTCGTAATTTTACTTTATCATAACTATTATATCTTCAATCTAAACTATCTTGTATTTTTAGCAGAACTTGAGTAGTTTACTCACTATAGACACCGGGTGCGGGTGACACTAAATCAAATGGCTACACATGATATTCTCGTAATAGCAGACTATTTATCTATCAAGGTAAATGGCAAGCTCAGTTTGATTGACTTCAAAATAATCACCGATGAGATTCTTGTGATTTGCAGGGAAAAAGATATCCATAAAGTAGTTATCGACGTTATTGACTCGGCGGGAACTTTTTCTGATTCTGACAAAATTGAATTTGCTAAATACGCATCTGAAAAACTGAAAGACGATGTGATTAAGTATGCTTATGTCTACCCTCATGAATTACTGAATTATTCATCACAATTTGTTGCACAGGGACGAGGACTAAATGTCAGGGCCTATTATTCATTAGAAGATGCTTTGAAATGGATGGAAGAATAATAGTCTTTAATTTTTTATCTTATAAAACCTACTGCTCTCCGTTCAAATCTTCTTCTACCACTTTTTTTATCGTTTCTTCATTGATTTCAGTTATTGAAACCAGTTTTGCCTCCAGCTTCTCCGCTTCTATCATAGACTCTCTCAGGAATTGTGTGGTTTTCGCATCCAACATCTTTGTTTTGTATATTTCATTCAGACCTGTTCTCACATTGCGTAACAATTTGTCTATTATAAGCTGCGCAGAATGAACAGTTACTCGAAATATTCTTCTCTCTTCTTCTTCTTTTGCGCGTAATACTTTCCTTTTCTTATCTACGTACAATCCAAAACACAAAAATGTGGTGACAATCACCACTCTCATCTGTAATTCGTTTATATCCGAGGGAATCAGCTCGAAAGGGAGTTCCTTAAAAACATGTTTGTGAATAATTGATTCCACAAACCAGTACAATGCTGCCATGACAGCAGCAATCATTGTGAATATTATATTTTTCATTACCCTTATTTTCCGAAATTAGAACTATTACAGCCCATTTTATTTTTATATGAACCTGTTACCACAAATAATTAGACGTTATATGAGTGGTAACAGTGCAGTTGGTTATATATCGATTATTCGTTCCTGTTTATCAAGAATCTCAATCATATTTTTGTGTCCATACTGCCGGGCAAAATCAATTGCCCTCATACCATTTTTACCGACGAGTTCTTTATCTGCACCTGCTTTGAGCAAGGCCTTCACCAATATGGCGTCATTTCTTATAACCGCATCAATTAGTGCAGTCCAACCCTGACTATGCTGACTGTTAACGTCCGCACCTTTGTTGACATATATCAAACCAAGTTCAGTATATCCACGATTAGCTGCCATTATGAGTGGAGTGATATATCCGTTATCGCGCGCATCTATATCTGCCCCATAAGCCAGCAACCGTTTCGCAGCTTCGATATGATTTTTTTCAGTTGCATATTGCAATGCAGTGCGCTCCATTGATCCCCGTTTATTAGGATCTGCACCTTGTGTAAAAAGCATATCAATAATTTCAACATTGCCAAGAGAAGCCGCAACCATTATCGGGGTCATTCCATCTACAACTTCATTTATCGCTTCGTCTTCTGTTGTTAAAAGGTACTTTTTTAGAGCAGCGACATCAGTTCTGGCAATTAACTGGTGAATGTTGGATGTAGAAAATATATTTTGTTTTTCATTATCAGGGGAATTATTTTGTCCAGAAGAAGAATCGATTTGAACTTTTATTTCATGTTTATCATCAGATAAATAGCCAAACACTGTAACAATTAAAACGAATATAATAATTAGCCAAACAGACGATTTATTACCTGGATGACGTTCAACGACGGTAATAATATCTTCGTTTTCTACACCATCCGGGAGCTGTGTATTTTGGCTATCTACAGACATAAATGAATCTTCTCATTGTTAGAATACGACCATTAGACTCCATATTTCTATAACAAAATTATGCATTTCCCGTCAAGTCGATACACCGGAAATTGATCCAAATCAACCACTGTTACAGTAGTAAATGTAGCATGATTCATAGCTGTGAAAACAATTCATAGCCTGTTTACCAAATAGAACGTTTAAATGCTGTTCACTCTGGGGGTTTAGATGGGTAAAATTTTAAGTGGTACTTTTCTGATAGCCTTGGCTGTCACCACATGCGCTGCACAATCTGCAGAGCACAAAGCTGACCAGGCAATTGGAATTGGCAAGGAAAGGTTGGCCGAAGGTCAATCTGCACAGGAGAAAATCGATGATATCGGTGATAAAACTGAGCGTATTGTCAGTAAATATACCGAAGTTCTGAAAGTTGTAGATAGTCTTAAAGTGTATAACCACCTGTTGCAGAAACAACTGGACGGCCAAAACAGGGAAATGTCCATACTACATCGCTCCATATCCAACACGTCGGTGGTAGAACGGCAAATAGCACCTCTACTTAGCAGAATGATCAATGGTCTCGGCCGATTCATAAAATTGGATATGCCATTCCTACTTGATGAAAGACTGGCCCGCGTTAACAAACTCAAAAAATTAATGGTACGAGCAGATCTGACCCTGGCAGAAAAATCCAGGCGCGTATTCGAAGCCTTCCAAATTGAAAATGACTACGGTCGTACAATCGAAGCTTACAAAGATCAGCTTAATATTGATAATGACAAATTTGATGTGGAATTCCTGCGAATTGGTCGTGTTGCACTTATATACCGAGACCTTAGCAAAACGCGAACAGGTGTCTGGAATACCGCAGCAAAAAACTGGCAAGTAGTCACTGGTAGTCAATACCAACGCCATATGTCAAAAGGTCTGAAGATTGCGCGACAGGAAATGGCGCCTGAACTTTTGACAATGCCCCTAATTGTTAACAAGGAAGTGCGCTAATGAATATGAATAAAAAAATTAGCATGCGACTGATTACCTTGGTGTTGTGTCTTTTCATGTCCTGGAGTGGTATTGCTCAAAGTGCAGGACAACCCAATCTGGACATGGATGCTTTACTGAAGGAGATAACAGCCGGACGACTGAAAGACAGGAAAGTGAACGAACAACGAATCCGGGAGTTCACCAGGAACAAGGCCGATCAAAAACAAAAGCTGGCAGAAGCCAAAGCGTTGCAGGCCAAACTCGAAGCCATCAGTGAACAGAGGGAACTTCAATTTGAAAATAACGAGAAAGAAATTGGGGACCTACAGGAAAGACTAAACGAACGACTGGGTTCGTTAAAGGAATTGTTTGGTGTATTACAGCAGGTTGCTCTTGACGCTCAAGGGCAGTTTGCAAATTCCATTACTCATTTAGAGTATCCGAAACGTATCGAAGAACTAAACAATTTTGCCGTAAAAATGGGTCAGGCTACAGAGCTCCCATCAATAAGGGAAATCGAGCAACTCTGGTTTGAATTACAGCGAGAGATGACCGAAACCAGTAAGATTGTCGTGATAAAACACCCTGTTGTTACTGTCAATGGTGATCAGGTTGAAAAAAATGTCACACGTGTAGGTGCATTTAACTTGATCGCCGATGGCAAGTACCTCGAATTAGTTACTGAAACTGGTCGACTGGTGGAATACTCAAAACAGCCGGAGCGTTATCTGAATGGTGTCAACGATCTGGAATCGAGCGATAGTGGGATGGTTAGTTTCACTATCGATCCGACACGAGGACAACTGATCTCTCTACTGGGTAACGTACCCGATCTCAGGGAGAGAGTCGAACAGGGTGGAATAATCGGTTATTTAATCCTCAGTCTGGGTTTTGTCGTTGTATTGATTGCTATATACCGCTATATCATGCTGACAATCATAGCGGGTCGAATCAAGAAGCAAATTGAAAATCCATCCAAGGCAACGGACAACCCAATGGGGCGTTTACTTAAGATTTATAAAACTTACGAAAACGCGGATCTTGATTCATTGCAATTAAAACTTGCTGAAGGTGTTCTGCGTGAAACCCCGGCAATCACCCGTGGACTTTCATTTATCAAAATCACAGCGGCACTGGCACCACTGATGGGGTTGCTGGGAACGGTAACCGGGATGATAATAACCTTCCAGGCTATTACCCTGTTCGGTGCGGGTGATCCAAAACTGATGGCAGGTGGTATTTCCCAGGCTCTCGTAACAACGGTTCTCGGGCTTACTGTGGCCATCCCTACTCTAATGCTACATAACATCCTGTATACACGTTCAAAACGGATAACCGATGTACTTGAACAGGAAGCAGTGGCGATAATCGCAAATCAGGCTGAACAGCTACAAAAGAGATAGCAGATGCTTATTTTTATCGACAATATTTTTCCCTGGTTTGGAGACATGCTGGAACTCGGCGGAAATATACTGCTGTTTATTATTCTGCTGGCAGCAATGATGTGGAGTCTGATTCTGGAAAGACTCGTATACATCTGGTTCGTCTACCCACGCAAGATTCAGACCGCAATATCTCTCTGGCGCGCTCGTAATGATCATAGTTCCTGGTTCGCAAAAGAGTTCCGTGCCCTCATTATCGCTCGCCTTTCAAGTGATCTCGAACATAACATCACGCTAATTCGCACATTGGTCAAGGTTTGTCCGCTGCTGGGCTTACTAGGTACGGTCCTGGGTATGCTGGAAGTCTTTGATGCCATTGCTATCACTGGTTCGAATGATCCCCGCTCCACTGCAGCAGGTATTTCCAAGGCAACAGTAACAACAATGGCAGGCATGGTGGTAGCGATTTCAGGGTTAATGGTCAGTAATTACCTGGCCAAGCACGCGAAGGAAGAAGAAAACTTTCTCGGTGAAAAAATGAGTTTTGACATAAACCCTGAATCACAAAAAGGCTGATTATAATGTTAAACACTTCTATCAAAAAAACCTCCGAAGACGAAGAAGCTACGGTAGACATCACGCCAATGCTGGATGTGGTATTCATCATGCTAATCTTCTTCATAGTCACTGCCACATTTCTGAAACCAGCGGGTATCGATGTGAACAGTCCGCGTGCCTCGACAGCGCAGATCCAGGAAAAAGCCAATATCCTTATCGCGATAGATGCAGATAACAATATCTGGATCAACAGAAGAGAAATAGACATGCGATCTGTCCGCCCCAATATTGAGAAACTACACGCGGAGAATCCGAAGGGCACAGTCGTTATTCAGGCTGACAAAGAATCCAAGACTGACACACTGGTACAGGTTATGAATGCTTCGAGACGGGCTGGTGTTTATAACATCGCATTGGCAGCCGAAATTGATTAGATAACATAGGTACCCGAACATAGTGGCAAGCTTAAAAGATCTGTCCGATAGCAATTACAACTTAAGACTATTGTCGCTGATGACAGTGGGAATTATCATCGCCGGTCTGCTAACCCTGTTTATGTATATTCTTATTGAGTCGAGCGAACAGCGCCTTGACGAATCACAGCGCATGCAGATGCTGGATTTTGTCCGGATCAAGCGGGACGAGACCTCGGAACGCAAGCAACGCAAACCGGAACGCCCTTTGACAGCTGACACACCACCTGCACCACCAACCCCGAAATCAAATATGTCAGATGACATGGGAGATGCATTAAAAATTTCGGCTCTCCCGGCTTCAACCGACGCGGACTCGCTGGAATTTGGTTCTTCTTTCGGTACAAGTGATGGCGAATACCTGCCGATAGTAAAAGTTGCGCCAATCTATCCGATGTCAGCATTGCGACGGGGTATTGTTGGAGCCTGTATGGTGAAATATACGGTAACACCAAGAGGCACGGTAACAGATGTTTCCGTGATTGAAGAGGAATGTAAAATAATAGCGTTCAGAAAACCTTCTGTTGATGCTGCACTTAAGTTTAAGTACAAACCCCGCGTGATTGATGGCGAGGCCATCAGTGTTCCTAATGTCCTGAACAGGTTTATTTTCGACCTTCAAGATGAATAATAAAATGACGCTTCGTATATATATTGTGCTGTTAAGTTTTCTGCTTTTTTACAGCAGCACCATTCTTGCCGATCGCCAAACTTTTGCCATGAGCGAATTTGTTTTTAACGAAATGCAAACCATTCAGGGTCTGGTTGAAGCGGATCAATATCCCCAGGCTTTTGCAGCATTAAAATTATTGCGCGAAAAAAGGCTAAGCGAGTATGAACGGGCGCATACCTGGAACCTGGCTGCCTTTGCTTATTACAAGCAGGAAAATTACGAGGAGGCAATTAAGGCATATCAAAGAATGCTGAAAACAGAACCAGAATATATCCCCGAAGGTCTCAGGCTCGATACGATAAAAAAACTTGGACAACTCAGCCTCATCGTTGAAAATTACAAGGCTGCAATTTACTACAGTAAAAAGCTACTAAAACTAATGCCAGTCCCGGATCCTGCCGTGTATATAACTATCGGTCAGGCCTATTACAACCTTGAGGAATACAAGAAGGCAGAGAAGCCTATTAGAAAAGCCATCAATCTAACACGTAAAACAGATCGGAAAGTTAAGGAAAACTGGCTGCTATTGTTAAATGCTGTCTATTATAGTCTGCTTGACTTTAAAGGTATGCAATTGGTACTTCGCGAACTCATAACGGAATATCCAAGAGCTAAATACATGCTGAACCTGGCTGCGGTGTATTCCGAATTGGATGATACAGTTGCGCAAACAACATTGATGGAATCACTTTACGAATCGGGTCATTTGCAGAAGGAAAACCAGCTTGTCAACCTGGCTAACCTGTACATGCTACACAAAGTTCCATATAAGGCAGCGGTATTACTGGAAGAATCAATGGTGTCTGAACTGGTAGAGAGCAACGAAAGAAATTTCGTATACCTGGCACAGGCATGGCAATTAGCCGGCAATATCGGCAAGGCTATTGAACCACTTAAGAATGCTGCCAGTCTGGCGGAGGACGGCAACACCTATGTCCGTTTGGCACAATTACATATCTCGCAGTCACAATGGAGAGATGCTGAAAAAGCATTGTCAATGGCGCTGGATAAAGGTGAACTCAAAAACAAGCCCAATGTATATTTGTTACTGGGAATGTCCAGGTTCAATCAGAAACATTTTGATGACGCCAGAACCGCTTTTCAAACTGCCGGCAAAGATGAAAAAATGTCCCGGCTCGCGAGTCAATGGATAAACTATGCCCGTTCGGAACAAGAGAAATACGATATTCTGAAAAAATAGGAAAAGATAATGAGAAATCCCGTGAAAATAGCTAGACAAAATCGCCTCCTCGGCCAGGTACTTGCGATTTTTCTTTTAACTTCTACTAGCTTTATTTCCATTGCTGAAAAAAATGATATTCCACTACCTGTAAGTATAAATGCCCTTATGGTTACCCTGATTGATCATTCGGCACACTACGTCTGGGACTACGGCAATCTCGTAGGTGAACGCAAACTATCAAGTAGTGAATGGCAAATTATAGAATACTATTCCATTCAATTAGCAGCATCCGGGCCACTTCTCACACTGGGAGGAAGTGGAAAAATGGATGAGGAATGGTCAACGAATCCCGACTGGATCATACGCGCCAGGGAATTAACAGAAAGTGCAAAAGCCGCATTAACAGCCAGCAGAGCAGAAGATCACCAGGCACTACTTGAGGCCGGTAACAGACTCGTAGAGGCCTGTGAGGGCTGTCACGATGCGTTCAAACCTTCTGTACCAACGGAAGGCATTCTACACAATCCAGAATATGATCATCTTTACCATTTACTCTCCCCGCAGACAGATTGAGTGAAGGAAGAAAGTGTGCAAATAGATTAAATAACTAAATCTATTTCTACATCTCTGTTGTCTTCCAAACCTTTTTCGTCAGTGCCGTATGCAAGTCTTCCATAGTACTAACCCTGGGACTGTGAGCTGATAACATTTTTTGTGGTTTTATTTTATGTATTTTCAGAGCCTCAGCAAATGATCTGGTAGATGGTACTGCAGGTGGAACCGGGCCCGTTTGTGGTATGTTAAAGTGATCAGCTTCAAATAAAATCCCTTCGTTTGGAAGATAAGCAACCAGTAAATGCTCTGTATGCGCCGTTGGACCAATATCGATAATCTCAACACGACGAGTCTTATCTTTAAGAACGCGTTTTTTGGCTACCGTTTTTAATTTCAAGTTTTTGCTATTTTTTGCAGCATTCTTGACAACAGTTTTGTGTGCACTCGAGGCCAGCACCGTAGCCCCTTCTGCTTCATATGCCGATACCGCCACCACATGATCAAAATGATGATGTGTAATGACACCGTATTTTATTGGTTTATCCGGAACAACTTCACGCAGTTTTTCGATACGATCAGCACTACCTGCAGTGCCACCAACCGCTATGACATAATCCTGCATCTCAACAAACATGGCATAAGTACCATTACCACCTATCTGGTAGACGCAATCAGAGATTTCCTGACGACTCAATTCATCGGGAATAATAGCTGCAACACTTATAAGGTTTTTATCAGCAACCGTTAGATGATCAATACTTGAATTAACTCTTGTTATACGGTTTGTGCGTTCAATATTTAGATCACCATTCAGATAAAGAATAAACTTATCATTGAATGGAATGTTATTGATTGTTTGATAATCATTGAATCGGTACTCAACCAAACCGAAATCCGGTAAAACCCGCTCACTACGCCGAAGAAGTCGACTTTCCCGTTCGAAGTAGAGACTAAGAGCTGGACCAACAGCCATGGAAAAGCCAACAACGTCATAATCTTGATCGTCAATTCTGGTCTCACCCAGATAATAGGCATTTTGAGACCTGTCATGTAACTGCCTGACAAGTAATGCCGGGGTAACACGCATAAAGGGCCCGGACGATGTATCGAAATCAGGCTCTGCTATTTTCGCAAGCGTGCCCGCCCGGTAATCAAGCTGAACACTTTTATCACCGTTAATTATGGTTCCGTTATTAAACACAAATCCTACTGCGGTCCCTTCATTATGTGTTACGAAAATTTTGTTTTCGAAATCAACAGCGCTGATACCTTTAGATGGATTTCGATCGTATGGTGGCTCAGGTTTCAAACTCTGACCTGTGGCGATATTGATGGTCTCGTGTTCGATCATCACCGTATTCATCGAGGACAGCTGTTTTGCTCCGCCATAGGCTGCGACAGCCTCGTCGATAATTCCTTTCGCTTTTTTTACGTTTACCTGTGTCAGATTCTCTGCAAATACTGAATTACTCAATAACAGTACCATCAGCAACACAATAGATTTGTTTTTCATTATATTCTCCGTCTGGGGATAAAGATGGGGTTGAGTATGCGACGAAGTTCCACAAAATTATCGTCGCTTGCGACAAGTTGAACGAAATCTGCGACAAATGACTTTGTTGTGCGACAAGCGACAAACAAATATTCGATTTAACGAGTAGCTCAAACAGCGAGGAAGCAGTAAAAATAGAGCAAAATCAGACTTCATAAGCTATCATTTACTCAGGACAATCAAGCTTGTACGGGGATTATTATCCAATAACCCAGGTAGGTGAGTATGAAAACTATATTGTTAACAGAAGATAATCAGGACATGGTTGACCTGATGCAGGTAATTCTCAAGGATTCTGGATATAACATGATTACAGCCAGTGATGGTATCGAAGCCGTCAGGGTCTGTCTTGAACAATCTCCGGATCTTGTGTTGATGGATTTGAATATGCCTAATATGGATGGTTTTCATGCGACTATGGTTCTGCGTGACAAGGGCTTTGAAAAACCAATCGTTGTGCTGACAGGCTCCGAGTCAGAAGAAGATAGAAAAAGAGCTGCGGAAGTCGGATGTAACGAATATATATTGAAGACGCTGGAAATGTCAGATGTCGAAAGGGTAATAGATCATTATTTGTACGAAGCAGAAGGTTCCTTATAAAACCGCTTAGATCATATTCAATCGCGTAAAGCCGCTGCAAATCCGTAACTCTCCCTCGGAATCTTCGATATCCCTTTTGTAAGATGTATGTTGGGCAATAAATCCAGAAAAACATAATATAGGCTTGAATTGAGAGTTAGATTTTTACCCGCTTCGTGTTATAAGAATGTATTCATCCTGTTTTGAATTACGCTACTCCCCCTGTAGTAAAAAATATATTTATTAAAGAATATATAGACGAAAAGAAGTCTATTAAAAGGAATCATACAAATGAACGGTGACTCATCATATACGCCTGCTAAAGTCTGGGTTTGGGACTCAGAAAACGGTGGGGAATTTGCCAACATAAATCGACCCATTGCTGGTCCTACCCATGATCAAATTTTGCCCATAGGTAAACACCCTCTCCAACTGTATTCTCTGGCCACGCCCAATGGCGTTAAAGTCACGGTGATGTTAGAAGAACTTCTCTTACTTGGTTTCGAAGGTGCTGAATATGATGCTCATTTAATAAGAATTAAGGAAGGTCAACAGTTTGGAAGTGACTTTGTTGATATCAATCCAAACTCCAAAATTCCAGCGCTGATGGACCGCAGTGCAGAAAAACCTGTTCGCGTCTTCGAATCCGGTTCTATTCTTTTGTACCTTGCAGAAAAATTTAATGTACTAATACCTGAGAATCCCGTCATACGCGCTGAATGCATGTCCTGGTTATTTTGGCAAATGGGTAGCGCTCCTTATCTCGGTGGTGGCTTTGGACACTTCTATGCTTACGCCCCATACAAAATGGAGTACCCAATTGACAGGTTCACGATGGAAGTAAAACGCCAATTGGATGTGCTCGACCGGCATCTGGCAGACAATAGGTATTTCTGTGGAGATGAATACAGTATTGCAGATATTGCTATCTGGCCATGGTATGGAACCCTGATGTTTAATACGCTTTACGAAGCAGGCGAATTTCTCAATGTGTCATCTTATAAAAACCTGACACGATGGGCTGAGGAAATAAAAGAACGACCTGCTGTGCAACGTGGACGTATGGTTAATCGAACCTGGGGAGAGCCTGAAGAGCAACTTCACGAACGTCATGATGCCTCGGACTTTGATACACGAACGCAGGACAAACTTGAGCCGGAATAATAATGTCTCATTGGGATACCCCCTTGAGTCTATAACGCTTAGTGACAGATTTTTTGTCATTAAACGGATAAGGTTTCTGCTATGAACCTGAAACTGTTCACCGAACGCACGAAATTAGCCCCGCCCACAATCACCGATATGGCATTGATCGAGAACAATGTGCTGACCAGTTGAAACTGCCCATCTGAGTAATTGTCGTCCTGCCCCACCTGTGAATATCCGCTTTTGTGCCTGAAAAAGACACATGGACCAAAATATTGATCTAGAACAAATACAGGAGAAAATAATGAACGAAAATGGAAATCATGATGACCGAAAATAGAGAAAAACCATTAACAGCAAGGCGTGTTGATGAAATATTCCAGGAAGCAATGAACGAAGGTGACCTGGATAAAGCAATCGCACTTTATGATGACAATGCCGTATTCGTGCAGGAACCGGGCAAACCGGCAATTACCGGCCTGGACAATATTCGTGAAGTACTTAAACAATTTCAGGCTATTAAACCGAAGCTCAAAGTGAAGGTAATGCAATTTGTAGAGGCCGACGATGTCGCTTTTTTTACATTAAAATGGGAGATAAAAGGAACGTCACCGGAAGGTGAAGAAATACAGATGTCTTCTTATGACGGCAATGTAGTCAAACGTCAGGCAGACGGTTCGTGGAAGACGATTATTGATAACCCTTTCCATGCACACCACATTGGTCTTAAGGATTAATTTGGCAAACATTTACCTTGTTTTACTGGCCTATATTTCGCCTTGAGTAGTATTTAGATATTTAGCAAAACCGACTATCGTTTTTTGTCAGAAACGAACGCTAATAATGTACAGCTCACAAGAGGAGCTATAGAGAATGAGTAATAGAACGTAAATGGATTCAGATATCCTGCTCAAACAGATATATGAAGAAATGCGCGTGACACGAGACTTTCTCGCCGCCTGGTTTGCTGGCTCCCTGGAAAAGCCCGAAAAGGTTGAAGATTTTTATCTGAGCAGGGTGCTCGCGGAGAACTTCACCACTGTAAGACCAGACGGCACCCGCCTCAATCGCGAACAGACAATACATGGCTTTTCCGAAAAGTTGTACGGCTCGGAACCAGACGTTATCCGACATGAGAATCTCAACATCCAGGCTATTCTTAATACAGAATCCATTGCTGTTATTGCATATGATGAAAAACACGTCTACTCAGACCATGCTAAAGTCTACGCACTTACAGCTGTTTTTCTTAAAGATGAGACAGCACCTAATGGTGTGTCATGGCTTGTCGTGCATGAAACTCCTATAACTAATTAGAATTGCTGATTTAGTGATGGCTATTATCAAAATCCTCATCACCGAACTGCATAATCTTTTTCCAGTTATTGTCCATTTCCGGAAGCCACTCCCGGAGTATCGGCGATGTTGCTTTTATTGAAATCATCTCTTTTCTTAAAGTTAAATATTGATGAATAAAAGCAGAAACTCGATAGTTTGCAGCACAATGAACAAATATTTTTTCATTTTCTAACTCATCCATGACCTTGAAAAACTTTTTTATATGATCAATGGTTGGAGTCTCCCATGGAACGGGAATGTGTATATATGTCATACCCAAAGACCTGACAATATTTCCTTCTTCAGGAATTGCGTTGTCGGAATCATGCATTGCCAAATTTATAACCGTGGAATACTTTTCTCTGGCTATATCGGCAAATTGTTCAATTGTTGGCTGTCCTGCGGTTCCAATATTTTCCGTAATTTGATAAAAATTAAAAATCTTTTCCATGCTGTCTATTTCGTTTGCGAGAGCCTGAAAAGATATACATGCAAATATCAGGATTAGTAAAGCTCTGAACATTTAACCAGTTTGATCAGCTAATTTATCTGTTAAATCAGGAAACTGTTGAATACCCGGGTTTTGACAATTTACAGTATCTATTCGTCTATAATTTAATTCAGGGAATAACTTGAAAACTCCGACCATCTTCCAGAATTAATGATTGACCATCAAAGCTGGCTTTCATGCTGGTGTCGTAAAGGTTGGAGGCAGCGGAGTGATCCGCTTCCGTCCAGCGGTTTATGTTCAGCTTAATGGAACCCT